>CAYWGA010000046.1:0-27728 GCA_964457905.1 uncultured bacterium
CCGCGACCCCCGTGGTGAATACCTCGCCGAGAGCGGCGGGCCCGCTTCCGAGGCGCCGGGCAGGCCGGGAGGCAGCGGCGGCTCCCCCCTTCCCCACTGAGCGATGGATTCCACTGAACGCATCCTCGTACATGCATGCTGCGCATCCTGCTCGAGTTATGTCCTCGAATACCTCCAGGACGAATACGACGTAACCGCCTACTACTATAATCCGAACATCCAGCCTGAGACCGAGTACCGGCTGAGACTCAGCGAGATGAGAACAGTCTGCGAAAGACTCGGTGTCGATCTGATCGAGGGCCCGGAAGATTTCGAGGGATGGAACACGGAGATCGCACCGTACGCTCACCTTCCCGAGAAGAGCGAACGCTGCCGTGTCTGCTACCGGCTGAGGATGGAGGAAACTGCGAGGAAGGCAGCGGAGACCGGGATCAGCCTCTTCACGACTACTCTCTCGGTAAGCCCCCACAAACTCCACGCCTGGATAGTCGAGGAGGGCCTCGCTTCAGCGGAAAAACACGGAGTAAGATTTCTCGAGGAAGACTTCAAGAAAAAAGGCGGGTTCCAGGAAAGCTGCAGGAAAAGCCGCGAACACGGCCTCACGAGACAGGACTACTGCGGATGCCTTTTTTCACTGAAGGAAGCGGAAGAGAGACGGAAGAAATAGATCCGGGCTCAGCCCCTGATAACGATCGGCTTGTCGCCCTGGGGAAGGACCTCTCCGATGACGGCGGTGTAACCGGCTCCTGAATCCCTGACAGTACCGACCAGAGCATCCGCCTTATCGGCGGGAATCGCTATCAGCAGTCCGCCCGATGTCTGCGGGTCGTGGAGGACCATCTTCTGCTCCCTCGACAACCTGCCCTCTATCCCGGTCGAGATGCTGGCGAACTCGATGTTTGAGGCGCCTCCTCCGGTCAGGACACCGTGCGAAGCGAACTCGAGAGCCATTGGAAGAAGAGGCACCCTGCTGAAATCGATCGCCAGTGTAACGTCGGACCCTACGGCCATCTCGAGAGCATGACCGATAAGCCCGAATCCGGTGACGTCGGTACAGGCATGCGCGTCGGCAGCTACCATCGCCTTTGCCGCGGCCGCGTTGAGGGCGGTCATCTGGCCGACGAACAGCGCCTCCTGGTCCTCGCCGAGTGCGCCGTTCTTCATCGCGGTCGAATAAATCCCGGTACCCAGGGGTTTCGTCAGGATGATCGCGTCGCCAGGTTTCGCTCCGGCGGTCATAACGATATCGTCGGGATGTATCGTGCCGACGATCGAAAGGCCGTACTTCAGCTCGGAATCATTTATCGTGTGCCCGCCGACGATGACCGCGCCTGCCTCGTTGACCTTGTCGGCGCCTCCCCGCATGAGGAGCTCGAGCGCTTCTATCTCGAGCTTGCCTTCGGGGAACCCGATGATGTTCAGAGCCGTCAGCGGTTCTCCGCCCATCGCGTAGACATCGCTCATCGCGTTAGCGGCGGCAACCTGTCCGAAAGTGTATGGATCATCGACTATCGCGGGAAAGAAATCGACGGTGAGTATTATCGCCTTATCGTCGCTGACGCGCACTACCCCGCTGTCATCCGCCTGGCTCGTTCCGACGATCAGGTCCGGATGGTTCTGCGGCGGGAGCTTATGTAAAACTGGCCACAACTCCGTCGGGCTGAGTTTGGACGCTCAGCCCGAACAGGAAGCCATGGCCGTCAAACGGTACTTCTTTGACATCTTCACCCTTTTCAGGTGACAGGCCTTGTCGACTACTCGGCGGGCGAGATTGCCTCAACCGGGCAAACATCAACGCATGCGCCGCAGTCGGTGCATTTATCGGGGTCGATGACGTACAAATCGTCGCCTTCGCTGATCGCCTCTACCGGGCACTCCGCCACACAGGCGCCGCAGCTGATACACTCGTCACTGATCTTGTGAGACATTGTTTCCTCCGTTGAGGTGGTCCATATTCTTTAGAAAAACTGCTCCTATTAAATATATAAATCCTTGAATCGGGTCAATGATTATCGTCGCATCATCCCCGGCGGCATCGATTTTTTTTCAGGGACATTTTCTCCGGGGAGAAGCCGCACGAATAGGGCGTTTTCCCATATGAGGTGAGCCGCCATCTCCCTGACCTGATTATACTGCACCCTGGCAATAAGTTCCAGATCGTCCGTACCGTCCCTGTAGAGGCGATCCAGGCCGATTCCGAGCGCTTCTCCCGCGCTGGAGAGCTCCCTGCGGGACAGCCGCGAGACGAGGCGGCTTCTTGCAGCGGAGACCTCTTCGGGAGTCAGAAAATCATCGTCCAGCCCGTTTATATCTTCTTTAAGGGCCGTTTCAGCCTCCACCGCGTTCTCGCCCCTTGTCCCCAGCCTCGCCGTGACGACCGCATGCCCCGCGACCATCGCCATCGAGCACCCGGTCGAGTATGCCAGCCCCCTCGTCTCCCTGATATCGAGCTGCATCCGCCTGCTGAGCACCTCCGCTGCACATGCCATCGCGGCTGCCTGATCCCTGGACAGGCCGTCTATCCGCCACGCGGCGGCGAGCTGGGCACCTCTGCCCGGAGCTGTACCGTCCACTGTTCCACCTGCCGGCAGCGGAACGATGTCGGGGCATACTGCGGCTCCGTCTGTCCTGTACTCTCCGAAGACCGAACGGAGAAGGACGAGTGATTCATCATGCCCGGCGGGCGAGACGAGTGTCACGACGCTCCCGGGACTCCGGTGAAGATCCGCACGGACCTCACTTAACATCGTCAGCTCCATAGCGGCAAACCCTTCCGGCGAGTTGAACAGGGGGAGCCCCCATGGGTGCCCGCCGAAGAGGTACCTGTAGATCGTATTTCTCAACCCTGTGGACGACTGCCCGGCACGCATCGAGTATTCTCTCGCGGCAACCGGTATGGCGGCCCTGATTTCATCGCCGATTATTACATGATCCTCGAGGAAGCCTGCGAGCAGAGCCGCCGCTCCCCCCATCTTCCCTGCCGGAGCCTCGAGCCGGATGAAGGACCAGTCCGGCCTGACGAGATAATCGTCCATCGGGATATAAGGATTGTCCTGCCACTGGACCCTCGCCCCCATCGCGGCGAGCTCCTCCTTCAGGCCACTGCCCGCCGTGCAGTTCTCCAGGACGGTGTGAAGGGCCGATCCTCCCCATCCCCAGACATCCGCGGGTCCGGCGCAGGCCCGCCCGGGAAAGAGCAGACAGAGCGCCTCGACAGGGGAACCTGCCCGCTGTCTTACACCAGCCGTCATCCCGCCCGGAAGGGTCTCGAAGAGCGTCTCCCCACGGTCCATGATGACGTCGGGCGCCTGCTGCGCGGCGAAGAAACCGTTGAACTCCGGGTTGCCGAAACGGTTCTCCGTAAGTTTCGATATCTGGCCCGGCTTGACCTTTTCGACCGCCGCTACCGCCGCCGGCCAGCCGGCTCCGGCGACAGCCATCGCTTCACCGTTGAGCATCACATAGAAATGATACCTTTCGCGGTCGAACATGTCCGAAGAAGCATATGATGTCTTCGCGGTCTCGAGTTCCTTTTCATCGGGGCTGAAACCGGCCAGTGAAGTTACTGCTTCGAGAAGTTTTCCCGGGTCGACGGGACCGCCGAGCTTCCCTTCGACGCTTATCCGCATCGCCGAGAATTCCTCGTGTACCTCGAGGCCTGCCGACGGCTCTTCGAGGCCGGCCCTCTTCGCCGCCTCCTTCAGAGGGGACGACGGTGAGGCGAGGATCTCCGAAAGCAGCAGGGCAGCGGGGAACAGCTTGTCGCCGACGCCCGGCATCCGTACCAGAAGCTCGGCCCTGTTACCCGATTCCGCGATAACACGGGTCGTTATCTCTCCGCTCCAGCGTGGTATCAGCAGGGGGCTGTTCGCTTCTTCTGCGCCGCTTTCGCCTCCGGCTATCGTAAAGTAGTCGTCTATCAGCCCCAGGGTCCTGCCCCTGTCGAAATCACCTGTAACGAATATCTTCATATTCCCCGGTACGTACCTGGATCTGTAATATTCTATTATCCTGTCTCTCGAAACGCTCTCTATCGTAGACGGGTAGCCGATGACCGGCTCGCTCAGCGACGAGCCCCTGTAGAGGAACCTGTCCGCGGCCCTCGAGACCTTCTCCCGCGGGTCGTCCAGTCCCTGGCTCATCTCCTCCAGCACGACCTTGCGTTCTTTCTCTATCTCGTCGGGGGAAAAGACCGGGTGGAGGAGCATCTGAGAGAGTATCTCTATCGATTCCTCGAGCAGGTCGGATCGCACGAGGAGAAAATAGACAGTGACTTCCTTTCTCGTGAAAGCGTTGAGGAAGGCGCCGTTATCGTCGACCCATCCGCTCATCTCCTCGCGGGTGAACCTCTCCGATCCGTCGAAGAGGAGATGTTCGAGCAGATGGGTGACTCCCCGGGTATCGGGGGTCTCCCACGCCGAGCCTGCCCTGACAGCCACCGTGACAAGGACCGAGCCCGATCCGGGGTGACGGTCGAGGATTATCTCTGCGCCGCCGGTCCCTTTGACCGACTCAGGCAGGACGGGGCCGTCCTTCGACGCCATTGTCGAAGCCGGCAGTATCATAATAGTCAGAAGAAATACAAAGGCCGCGAAGCGGCGACGGCGAGCCGCGGTAATGGATCGGATCATCCGTTCATACCTCCGGGAAAAACGAAAAACCATATCAGAGAATATGTATAGCCGCTCCGTCTATCGCCTCCGCTGCCTCGGCAAGCGCCTCGGACAGCGTCGGATGGGGAAATATCGAATCGGCGAATTCATGGGCCGTGAGCTTCCTGTTCAGAGCGACGATCCCTGCCGATAAAAGCTCGGTCGCCTGCGGCCCGAGGATGTGAAGGCCGAGAAGCCTTCCGTCCTCCTTAGAGGCGATCCACTTGACGAATCCCTCCTCTTCCCGCAGCCCCTTCGCCTTCCCGTTCGCGGCGAACGGGAACCGTCCGGCCGTGAACTCGATCCCCTTCTCCTTTACTTCCTGCTCGGTCAACCCGACCCGGGAGACCTCGGGCAGTGTGTATATCGTCGTCGGCACCGCTCCGTAGTCGACACTCTGGTCCTTGCCGAGTGCGTTCGCCGCTGCGACGACACCCTCGCGTGTCGCGACGTGGGCGAGCAGCCATCCGCCGATGACGTCACCGGCCGCGAATATACCGCCGACATTCGTCCTCATCGAACTGTCGACCGTTATACCGGACCGCGATGACTCCACTCCCGCTTCTTCGAGGCCGATTCCTATTATGTTCGGTTTTCTCCCGACCGATACCAGGGCGATCTCGGCCGTGATATCCTCTCCACCCTCGAGATGAGCGGTCACCTTTCGGTCGCCCTTTTCTAGCGCTGAGACCTTCGTGCCGAGATGTAGCGTGACACCCTTCTTCTTCAGATAGGTCTGAAGGAACCTGATCACGTGGATATCTTCCGTGGCGATTATCGAAGGAAGCATCTCCACGATCGTGACCTTTGTGCCGAAAGCGTTGAATATTGACGCGAATTCGCAGCCGATAACACCGCCGCCGACGACTATCATGCTCTCCGGCACCCTGCCGATATCGAGAAGGTCAGTCGAGCTGAGAACGGTCCTGCCGTCGAACTCCATCCCAGGCAGTTCGATCTCCGAAGAACCTGTCGCGACTATCACAGAGCCGCCCTCGACTGTTCCGTGTCCCTCTACCTCGACCACGCCCGGGGATACGATGCGTCCGCGTCCCTTCACGACATCGACCTTGCGTCCCTTGAGGATCTTGCCTACACCGCTGACGAGACTGTCGACGACATTGTTCTTATGCGCGAGAAGGCCGGCCGGATCCGGCGCCAAAGTGCCGGAAATACCCGATTCCTGACCTGTTGCGGCGAGCTCGATCAGGTGCGCTGCTCCATGAAGGGTCTTGGTCGGAATACAGCCCCTGTTGAGGCAGACTCCGCCG
Organism: uncultured bacterium; assembly: GCA_964457905.1. Classification (GTDB taxonomy): domain Bacteria; phylum Krumholzibacteriota; class Krumholzibacteriia; order Krumholzibacteriales; family Krumholzibacteriaceae; genus JAUWCL01. The sequence goes on from CAYWGA010000046.1 coordinate 5,924, forward strand.
AGCCTGTCCTCTTCTATGAGACAGACGCTCGCCCCGAGCTGGGCCGCCCTTATCGCTGCCGGATACCCGGCGGGGCCTCCCCCCAGCACGACGATATCGTAACCGGATGACAAGATCGGACCTCCCTCTACCTGGACTCTGCCTTGTTCTTGAGTATCTGTGCCTGCGTCCTCGTCAGCTTGATCTCTGTCGAGGAACTGTCGTCGAGTGTCATGATATAGTTGACGCCCGACCACGGAACGATCTCGCCGATCTTTCCGAGATTGATGATACCTTCTGAACCGAGCCTGAGAAAAACGGCCGGGTCGAGCTGGACCTCGAGTTCGTCGAGATCGGCATAATTGGTGACAAAATCTCCCTCATCCGTGTGGGCGATTACTTCGGGGCCGCGTTTCTCGAGCATAGCGACCTTTTCGGAATCGACCAGGCCCATCCCGCCTTCCTTCTTTACTACGATCTTCGACAGGAATTTACGGCCGACATGAATCCCTTCGGTCAGTTTCTTCAGTTTCTCGACATACTCGCCGCGCGAGGGCATAATCACCCTGGCCCTTTCGACAGCCTCCACGAGACGATCCTTTTCGACCGGTTTGAGAAGGTAATCGACGGCGTTTATCTCGAATGCCTTTATCGCGTACTGGTCGTATGCAGTGGTAAAGATGATCAGCGGCACGTCTCCGGAATCGACGAGCTTTCTTACGACGCCGAATCCGTCAAGGACAGGCATCTGGATATCGAGGAATATAATATCCGGAGATAGTGCGGCCACCATCGAGACGGCTTCCTCCCCGCCTGCCGCTTCACCTTTGACCTCTATGTCACCGACCTGCTCGAGCAGGTATCTCATCTCATCGCGCGCGAGTTTCTCGTCATCTACGATCAGGGCACTTATCGGCAATGTCCTTCCCCCTTCCAGCGGAACCGGGGATGAACAGCCGTACTGCAGCGCCCCCGCCGGGGCGCGGGTCGATCTCCATCCTTCCCTCTCCGCATGAGTATATATCGAGTCTCTCCGCGACATTGCGCAATCCCACTCCCCGCAGGAAGAGCGAGTCGATCTCGAGCGCTCCTGTCTCGGGACCATCATTTTCTATAGTGATCTCCGTACCACCGCTGACCGGGGCCGAACGTATCGTGACTTTTCCACCCTCGGTCCTGCATGCTATGCCATGTTTGACCGCGTTTTCGACGAGCGGCTGCAGGAGCAGCGAGGGTACCTGGATGCCAAGGGTACTTTCGTCGAGTTCCTTGATGACTTCGAACCTTTCATCACCGAATCTCACCCTCTCGATCGAGAGATAGTCGTCCAGGAAATCGATCTCGCTGGCCAGGGAGTGAGTGTCCCCCGTGTCATCGAGGGATTTCCTGAATATCGATGAAAGCTGCCTGGTCATCTCTCTGGCCTTCTCCGCGTCTGTTCTTATCAGCGAAGTTATCGAGTTAAGCGTATTGAAGAGAAAATGAGGATTGATCTGGCTTCGCAGCGTCGTCAGCCTCGCGTGGACGAGCTGTTTTTCTTCCTCACGGTGTATCAGTTCATCTCTGGCATTGACCGCCAGTTTCAGCGCGAGCCCCACCGTGTATACGAGTACGGTGAGATCGATCGTGATAAAGAGCCAGTCCCTTGTCGGATAACCGTATATCAGCCCGGCTGTCCCGTACCGTTCGAGAAGCGCGTAACGCAGCAGCGCGAATCCGATACACAACACGAGTGGAATGAAATTCCTGTCGATGGATCCGCGGAAAAGTCTCTCGAGAAAATTATATATCGCGAGAAACGGGTTGAGCGAATAGCTCCACACGACACCCCCGCTGCCGAGCCTCGAGTACATGAACCCCGAGACAAGGCCCACGGCGGTATAAAGCGGCAGTGATACTGTTTCCCCTATGAGAAAACAGGTCAGCCCGATCGCGAATCCTGTCCCGGCGCCTACCCATGTCCCGCCTATTAGCCCGGCAAGGATCGCTCCCTCCAGCGAGAGGTCCATCGCCGCCTGGGCCGACATCTTCCTGATCAGCACCCCGACCGAGAATATGAAGGCAAGCAGGATCGTCAGCTTGATCTTCTCTCTGGAAGGCACGGATACCTTCACGAGGATATCACCGGTAAAGCGGAACCCGAGTATGAGGCTCGTGATTCCCGCCATCACGGCGATCCTCAGCAGAAGGTTTATCAACGCGAGCTGGTCCTGTGTAAAAGCGAGAGGCATCCAGGTCTCCCCGTTCCGGCGCTGTTACATCCGCCGGCGGTACATCGCCAGTATCATTTCCTCGTACTCGCCTGCCCTTTGCAGTCCCTCGAAACTGTTGAGAAGGTAATTATCCCTCGTGACGACATGGGACGTGGGCAGCCTCTTCGGCTTGCCTAACTTCCCAGGAGCACCGCCAGGAAGAAGCAGATCGAATTTCACGTTGTTCGCCGTTCCGAATGACCGCGCCTGAGCGGCGCTCTTGACGTCGGTCATGACACCGAGGACAGTTACGTTCTTGTGAAACTTGCGCTGTACCTCGTTCATTATCGGTATGATCTTCTTACAGTCAGCGTTCCAGGTGGCCAGATAATTGATGTAAAGGATCTTCCGGCCGTAATCGGATATCCTGATCTCTCCGCCTTCAAGGGTCTTGAAGGTGACGTCCGAGACGCTCCCCTTGAACACGGCCTCATCTACGGCCTGGCCCTGATCGGCATTAACATTCTCAGGGGTCGTTTCCCCGCCTTTATCCCCGCTCTCGCCGCCTCCCGAACATGAGAGCAGAAGCAAAGCCACCGCCGCGGCTCCTGCCGCAGCGGTGAACTTTCTGTTAAACGATCCGGACGACATCATCAGCGCTCCTTGATCAGGTGGCTGGCTATCGTATTCTTCTGTATCTCCTTGGTGCCTTCGTAGATCTCGGCGATCTTGGCGTCGCGATAGTAACGCTCCACCTCGTACTCGGTCATGTAACCGTATCCGCCGAGGATCTGTATCGCCTCATCGGCGACCATGACGGCAGTCTTTGCCGCGACGTACTTCGCCATCGAGGTAAGCTTGGGATCGATCCGTCCCTTGTCGAAGTTCCAAGCGGCCTTGTATGTGAGCAGCCTCGCGTACTCGATCGCAGTGGCCATGTCGGCGAGCTTGTGCTGCGTGATCTGCAGTTTCGCCAGCGGCTTGCCGAACTGCTCGCGCTCGAGCGAGTAGTCGATCGCCCTGTCGAAGGCTCCCTGGGCTATTCCCAGCGCGGTCGCGGCGATCTCGACGCGGCTCTCGTCAAAGAACTCGAGGACCTGGTAGAAGCCCTTGCCGTCCTTGCCGATGATGTTGCTTTCAGGCACGCGGACATTGTCGTATATGACTTCGGCGGTCGACGTCATCTTGATCCCCATCTTCGAGCCGACATCCTCGGTCGAGAGCCCCTCGGCATCCTTTTCGACCAGTATCGTCGCCATCCCCCTGTAAGAGGGTTCGGCGGCATCATCGGTCTGTACGAGGGTGATGTAGTAGTCCGCTATCTGTCCGTTCGTGATGAACATCTTGTTTCCGTTGATCACCCAGGAGTCGCCGTCCTTGACCGCCCTGGTATCCATCCTCGTGATGTCGCTGCCATGGTTCGCTTCAGTGAAGGCGCCCGCGGAGATCATCTTGCCCTGGGCGACCGGAGCGAGGTATTTCTGCTTCTGCTCATCGGTGCCGTGCCTCATGACGATCTCGGCGGCAAAATCGGAGAGGGCGAGGGCCGTTCCGAGACCCGAATCGCGCCTGCAGAACGCTTCTACGATGAGAACGTTCTCCATCACACCGAGGCCGGAGCCGCCCGCTTCGACGGGAAAATGAAGCCCGATGAAGCCGAGCTCACTGGCTTTCTGCCAGAGTTCACGGGGAAATGAGTGCTCTTCCTCATGTTTTAGGGCTAATTCCCTTGAAAATTCACCTTTTGCAAAGCTGGTCGCCGCTTCCTGGATGTCCTTCTGTTCGCTGGTCAGCTCGAAATCCATCTCTTCCTCCCGATGGCCGCTCAGAACGGCTTGAAAAATAACCCGATATCCTATCTTAACCCTTGAAATTGCTACAAGTTCCGGAAGTCTATCAGATGCTGAGGGCCAAAATCAACAGATAGTTAAGGGCCTCTGGAAGGTATGGAACGGTTTTTGCGAAAATCACCACCGGAGTGTGATAAATGAAGGTTTTTGTACTGATTTCGGCCGTTTTTCTGGCGGCGGGCTTGCTCGCCCCCTGTCTTAATGCCCAGTCCTCATCCAGGGTCGAGGCGGAGCGTCTCTTCGTGGAGGCTCAGAAATCCCTCGCCCGGGGGGATGACGTAAAGGCCGAAGACTACCTGATGAAGGCCCTGAAGTACGACGATTCGTTCACGTCGGCTGTCTGGCAGCTCTCACAGATCTATGAGAAACGCGGACAGCTCGAGTATGCACGTGAACTCATTCTCAGGGGGCTGCAGCAGGAACCGGGCGCGACATGGGCCCGGGACAAGCTCACCAGGATGGAAAAGACACTGACCGGCAAGCTCCTCAACGAGGCCGAGCGCCTCATGAGCAGCGGCCGGTATGACGAGGCGATACCCAAGCTTTCGCTCTACCTCGGAATCAGGCCTTATGATCCCGTTCCACTCGTACAGATCGCCAGGTGCCACCTCGCCATGGACAACCTTGAATCGGCGAAAGAATACCTCGTACAGGCTTCGGAGCGCGATCCCTCCAATACAGATGTGATATCTCTTCTCGATGAGATCGAGAGGCGTTTCGACAGGGCTGAGGTCGAATCTGCCCTCAAGCGCGCAAGGTCCGTACTCGCCTCATACACCGCTGAGACGAAAGGCCAGGCTGAGAGAGCGCTGAGCGACGTGCTGGCGCTCGATCCCGAGAATACCTGGGCCCGAGAGAAACTCCGGGAGATCGCTCTGCTCGATGAAGACGAGAAGAAGCTTCCTCCCGCCGAGGAAGTCGTCGCGAAGGGTGTGAAGAGCGTAGAGAAAGGCGTCGAGGCGATCAAGACGCTCGAAGAGCCCGCTTCGAAAGTTATCTCCGCTCTCAGGTCGAATGTGCTGATCGTAGTGCTTGTCATTATTGCCGGTCTTCTGGCGCTGAACCTGAGGCGCAAGACAAAGTCGCGCAGCTATCCGCTCCAGGGAAGCCTGTCGCTTATTCCGGTTCTCGACATAGTCTCGCTGCTCAACAGCAACCTCAAGTCGGGTAAACTGATGATAGTCTCACAGTCGGGACGTGGAGAGGTCTTCTTCGAGAAAGGTGAGATCGTCCACGCGCGCCTCAAGAGTTGGGACGGCAAGTCGGCATTTCACAAGATAATGGCGCTGCGCAGCGGCCGCTATATCTTCAGCAATCATCTGCCCAGCGTGCGCCACACGATCACCGAACCCCTCAGTCTTCTTCTGCTCTCGATGAGATCACAGAATCCCGAGAAGAAGAAGCCCGCTTCAAATACTTCCAGGCAGAAGGAAGAGATCTTTAACTGATTATATTTCGAGTATCTCGGACTCGGGTATGCACTCGCCCGCTACACGGCTGTACCGGACCTCCCATCTCAGCGACGGGATCATCTGCTCACCGCTCCTGCGGCATGCTTCCAGGAACTTGTCGTGAACGCTTCTCATGACATTCTCGATATCGTCCGGGCACTTGCCTACGATGAAGTGCGCCCATGAGGAACCGTCCTCTCCCTTGGAGATGACATGTTCTTCAGTCAGGACCGAGCACATCACGCTCTCCAGCGTGGACGTAACTCCCAGGCCCACATCATCGGCTCCCGCCATTCTCATGTCGATGAGACAGAACTCGCTGCCGGTGAAATCGGCCCGTTCGATCATCATGTGAAGAGGGCTGACAAGATCCTTCTCCCTGTCGAACGATGGTTCGAGGGGCAGCTTGATGCTTATTGTGTTCCCGGAACTGATCTCCAGTTCGGCATCGAGTGCGTCGGCCAGTCTGCCGAGCACCAGTCCCCTGTGAGCCTCGTGGAAAGAAAGGTAGTCCCTGAGGCCTTCTCTGACAGAGCGGAGCCACCCGCTGGTCCTCGGCCTCAGATAGATCTTCAGGCTCTTCTCTACTCCGCCGTGGTAGGCGAGCTCTTCCTTGATCGATGAGCTGCACTCTATGAACGGAGCCTCTCCGAGCCAGGTGTTATAAGCCTCGATAGCTGTAACGATGAAATCCCTGAGACTTCCCCTGCCGGTGAACACGGTCACTTCCGGCATTCCGACCTTGTACCCGCGGAGCTTGCCCTCATTCTGGAGTTTCTCGAAGACAGGTTTCAGGTCATGGCGCGCCCTGGTCAGAACACGGCAGACCTTCGTTTCCTCCGACTCGATCATGAATATCTTCTGGAGTTCATCGAGGTTCGAGATCAGTTTCTCCACGTTCCTCCAGCCGATATCGAGGAGCTTTTCCCTGTCCTCCCCCTCGAGCGGCTGATCGCTGAGGATCTTGACGGCGTTCCTGATCGAGGTGAGAGGCGTCCTCATCCTGTGGGAGAGAGAGGTGGCAAAGCGCGACCTTAGCTCGTCGAGCTTCTTCCATCGCGAGAAGTCATGTATCAGCACGTAAAACGCGGCGTTCTCGCCGGGGATACCGATCGACCTTACCTCCAGCCCGAGAAGCTTGCGTGTCTCATGATCGGGAAGAGTGACGTCGACGTAGGTGACGGCGGACCCGCTTGATATACATTTTTCAAAAAGACTGTCTGGACAGCTGCGGTCGATGATACCGGCGATCTCTTTCTCATCCGAGGCGGAAAGTATACCTTTCGCGCAGCGGTTGGCGTAGATCGGCCTGCGGGAGTGATCCAGTATGACCACACCCTGCTCGACAGGTTCGAGAAGGTTCTCCATGACAGATGGTGACCGGGAGCTTCCGCTGTCCGCCTTATCGGGAACAGCGTCCCCATTTGTCTCCATCTCAGGTATTGTTCCGACATGATGCGTTGCCATTGATGTATTCCTCGCAGCCAGAGTCTGTCTTGACGTACTTCAGGCAACGCAAGGTATGTGCCTTATACATGGGGCAACATTGCGGAAAGGCTGCGGACTCTGCTCCACAACAAGGAACAATAGGAACATCGTCATTTTGCAGAATGCATTCAGGGTGTTGTTTTTTCAGGCGGCATACCGCCCTGCGGAGTGAGGCTGGGAACCGGTTCTTCAGTATCGGTCTTTCTTTTCCATCCACCGGGGAAACGCCACGTGATCCCGATCTGGATCATCGAGTTCCATACACGTTCGTATGGCTCGCCGTTATCGACACCAGCTGCGACCCTGACATCAAGCCCTCCCTTGAGTCGGGTGCCTGCACCTATCAGGTAGACCTCCCTGTAGTCGCCGTTCCTGAAGAATTGCGCGAAGGCTGAAAAATCCAGGGAAATGGCGCTGAACGGCTTGACTCCGACAAGGATCCCGGCCAAGCCGTAGTTCTCTGACCTGTAGTACTCCTCCTCGACCTTCAAGCCGCAGAGTATGTATGTAGCGGAGCAGCGGAAATCGAATGTCTCCGACAATCTTCTGTATTCAAGCCCTCCGCCGCCGTTCAGGCTCTCCCCCGCATACGGCCAGCGGCTCTTCGAACCTGTCGGTATGCGCATCTCGCCCCTGAGGAAGAGCCCGTTTATCCTCAGGGTATCTCCTACGATCCTGATCTCGGCGTTGAGCATCAGGTCACCGAAGCCATGGACGTAATATCCGTCGCGCCGGATTATCGGATAGAGGATCTGCATCCTGACACGGGTCCGTTCTCCGCTCTGGAAGGCTGTCTCGAACGATAGCGCCGTGGAGTTCTCGTACTCTCCCTCGACGAACGACTGCCCCACATCGATCACGGCGCGTGCCGTATCGACTCGACCGTAATATGTCGGCAGGTTTAGAAAAGGCCCCGTGGCCATCGCTGGCTCCGGGGCCGAAATGATTAAGACGGCTGCTGTGATGCAGAAGCTAAGAAACCCGGTCTTCAAGATCAGGCCTTTCGGGTCACTCCCTCGAGAAGACGGATCGTACCCTGATTGATGAAACTCACGGTTATCGTCTTCCTGTTTCCGGGGAGCTCTTCCTTGGATACGACCTTGCCGTGATCGTGCCATGATCTGTGATAGATGATCTCGTCCAGCTCGTACTCTTCCGACTCGACGTATTCCCTGGCTTGCGCCTTTTCATCATCGCCGAGATCCTCAGGTGCGAGCTCGGCCGGTTCCGCCTTTTCCTTGGCGGCAGCGTCGTCATCTACCATGTATGGAAGAAATCCCTGGCAGCCCGGGCACTTGAGCCAGATAACGTCGTCTTTGTTCTCGCCACCCTCAACGACTTCCATATCGAAGTCTTTATTACAGGGTGTGCAATGCTGATTGATCATCCGCTTCTTAGCGGCCTTGCCGGTAGCCAAAGCTGTTTACCTCCACCTTAAGAGATGCTGAGTATCAATCCTCTATCCTGCAGCAGTCATCCGCCTCGCTTGCGGCAAGATATCTCATCCCGCAGACCGGACATCTGTGTTTGCCGTCCAGTCTCCCGTCCGCTTCGGCCTTGGCGAGTAATCTGTGGAACTTCACGTAGTTCTTGCTCTTCTGAAGTATTGTCCCTTCGTGTCCTTCCGGCTTCATGACTTCTCCTCCCGTCCCTGGACATGAAAGACTCGTACCACTCCATGCTGTGGTACCGCAGTCATATTTGCACAATATATGGTGCCCTTATAGCACTATATGCCGCAGCCGTCAACACTTATCATCAATATTGTGCATTTTCCTCAGCTGCAGTTTGGAATATATCACGGAAAGAGCGACATTGCAAGTGTGTCGCCGCAAGATAATGTCATAAAATACCTTGCATGACAGTAGGCAGATGTACATACCTGAGAATGATTGCTTTTCGAACCCTGGCCTCACCGCCGACGCTCAGCGGATAATGATCACCTTCTGCACCTGCTCACTCTCACCCGCGGTGACCTTCATGAAGTAGACCCCTGTTGCGACATGCTGGCCCCAGTCGTTTATACCATCCCAGGTCAATGTGATGATCTGACCGCCGAAGACTTCCAGGTTGTAAAGTTCCCTTACCTGGCGGCCCGCTACATCGTAGATGTTTACGATGACCGGCGTCTTCGTCTCGGCCATCGGAGCGCGCATGATCTCCCTCGAGGTCGTCCCCGAAGGATCGTAATAGCTCCTCGGTACATCGACACTGAAAGTGCTTCCTCTGTCGTCAGTGGGGTTGGGTATCGTTGGAGAGACAAAGTTTCCAGCGAGCGGCACGATCGCCGTCTCGGTCATCTCGTTCGATTCGTAGACAAAAGTCTGTGGCTGGCTGTTAAGGACAACATCTATACTGCCGACAACCTGATACATGTACTTGTGCCCGGGCATAATCGATTCGTCGATATAGCAGTATCTGTTTCTGTCGCCGGTCGACGTACCGGCCCCTGCGCACAAGTCTCCACCGTCGACCACCGCTATGCGTGTCTTCGGCGTTCTTTCCGTCATATCCTCCCGGAATACCTCGAAATCAGCTCCGAAGATCTCGTCAGCGGTCTGCCAGCGTATCTCGATATTCTCCTCTTCCGCCATCGCCGTCGTCGAATAGTAACGGATACCGACAAAGAAGACATCGACGCTGCCCGTGTCGACCATACCCACGAGGTTTTTCACTTTGAAGTAGATCGTATTATCGCCGGGATCAAGTCCCTCCTGCAGGATGATACCCTTGCTCCAGTTCGATCTACCTTCCCAGTCTCCAGGGACCTCTTCCCAGGCGGGATTATCATTTATCCTCATATCGACACCGATAAGCTCAGGTGCGTAATCTATGGCCTCTCCAGGACCGAAGGCCGTATTCTCGTTCGGTACCGGCGTCTGCAAAATATCGAGATCTATGACTATATCCCCGAAATATGTCGTGTCGCCTCTCAGCGCGGTGACTTCTACGAGAGGATAGACCTCGTAGATATCAGGTATCGAGTTGGGCGGGTTATTGTCGTCGGCCAGCCCTATCTGCCCCATCGTCCACTGGCATATCGGCAGAGGTTCTGTCAACGGGGCGTTATTCATGATGCATGAATGACCGGCGCCGCAGCCCTGGAAGTATGAGTTGGCATTGACATAATTGAGGTAGCCCGACCTCTCGGTGCATGCCGCACCGGCGCTTGCGTATTCGTCGAGAGCCCAGAATGTGTGTCCCATCTCATGAATAAAGACATGGGCGAAATCTATTCCTGTCCCAAACCCGCATGCCGGATAGCAGCATACGAGGTACGGTCCGCCAAGATACGAATACGCGGCATAACCAGATCCCCCGACCCAGCACTCGTTGACGCTTGCATCTGCCACGAAGGCGGTGAATACCCAGTCATAGTCGGGAGCACCATCGAAATTCGCGTCCCGGTTCCTCATGACATTATTGAAATAATGCGCCTTCTCCCTCGCCCATATATCGGGTGGAAACCCGATATCGTAGACCTCGGCGAGATAATCCAGCGCTTCCGAGATCCAGAAAGGATCGGTGCCCATGCTGCCCTCTATAGGCTCCATGTAGACAGGCACACCGCGATGAACAGTGGGGCAGTTTACCGCGAACTCGAGAGGCGCCCAGTGAGTGGCGTTCTGGTACTGAGAAAGTCCGAGCTGAGCGTCACGGATCACATTGGCAATCTCGTCCTCTGTCCAGTTTTCGCTCTGGGTCGCTCCGGCGCTCTCGGGCAGGACGAGGTTTACGAGAACAGTGCCAAGGAGAAACTCGGAGTTCTGGCTGATACCCCTCTCCTGAATCTCCGCGGGAGAGCCCTGCCGGGGGCTTCCTGCCTTCGGAGCGGTCTTTTCCTGGAGCTCTCTGGGGATCCTGAGAAGTACGTCGTCGAACGGCCCCATCGTCATCGGCCTCGACATACTGAGTATCTCATCCTGGTCGAGCAGCCCCCTTGCCGACTTCAACGTGACAAGGTCCACCAGCCCGGGATCGATCTCTTCTGAATCTGTCGCGAATAAAACATCGAGCCCCATGAAATCGGCCGCGCCCACCTCGGCGGGGAACCTTCCGAATATCATAGTCGGGGGAAGGCTGAGTATTCCTTTCGCACCCGATTTCCTGGCGACCTCGATCGCTCTGGCGAATGTCTCTTCGTCCCCGTCCCTGACGATGACAACGGCCTGCCTCAGGCCGTATATCGTCTCGAACACGTCCGCTGACACACCCGCTGGAAGTATGCTTAAAACGCTGAGGAAACATATGATGGTAACCGCGATCCTCTTCACTTTCCACCTCGCTTGAGAATAATCAATTTTACTCACTAAAAATAAGGCGTCAGGCGGACACAATCAAACGAAAATACCGAAATCCGTTAGTGTTATGCAGAATGAGGGATTTGCCGTGAATCAGGTGTGCGGAGCCTCAGGGATCAGTTTTCCGTATCCCTGCCCGGAGTGGAGTAATCGATCAGGATCGATTCGGTGACCGTTACCTTGGGCCTCGCCTCTCGCTGGTTCCTGCCGCCGGGGTAATTCGTCTTCGATGTACGCTTGACCCGGCTCCTTACAAGACCCCAGAACGGCACCTCATCCGATATCCTCAGGATGCTCCGCTCCTCCTCGAACCTCTCCGCCGTAATCCCGCCCATGGCTACATCGCGCCTCTCACTCCTGAAATACTCGTAGACATCGCAGCTGAAAGTGCCGGCAGGCACCTCGACACTCTCCGGTTCGAGTTCCTGGCGCTGAAGCCCCTCGTTGCGCTTGAGGAAAAGCCTCCCGATATCGAATTCCTCGAGTTCCTCCAGGGACGGTTCCCTGAACGGTTCCGTACCGTCACGAACGAGGATATCACTGATACAGGCGTAGAACTCCTCGGGGGTATCTATCTCTCCAGCGCCGGGACACAGTGTAAGCCGGACCGTGATAGTCTCCAGGTCGACCGGGGGCCATGAAGTGGAGGATATCTCGAGGCCGGCTCCCCCGGCCTCCCTCCCTGTCACCTCGAGGGTCACAAGTGAGGTGTCCTTTATCCCGTGAGCCTCGGATACGATCAGGTAGGAAACCGATGTCCCCGCGGTGAAATCTATCGAGTGCAGCGAGACACCGGGGACGAGAAAGTCAACGTCCGCTGAAGCGGGTCCCGCCGTAACAAGCATACTGGCGGTAATACCGAGAGATATCAGAATACTCTTCATAAGATCTTTTCCGGGACCTATCTGTGAGCCTCGACAGCCCCTGCGCTGTCTGCCAGCGCCTTGTGGCCAACCTTCGCCCAGAAGGTCTGGAAGTTGAAATGAGGGCTTTGCCTCGCGTCATGACAGTCCCTGCAGCTCTTCCTCGCCTTCGCTTTATATTTACCATCCCGCGTGTGTTTAGTTCCGGGGCCGTGGCAGGCTTCACACTGGACGCCCCTGAGGTTTGTCCCGCCTTTCTCGTCAGATTCGGAATTGTATCCGCTGAAACGGCCATATCCGGTCGTATGGCAGGCGAGGCACTCGGCGTTCTTCTCGTTTCCCGATTCGGTCATGCGCTTGAACGTGCGGAAGTGAGGACTGACCATGAAGTCAGTCGCGGTCTGGTCGTGACAGCGGGCGCAGGTCTCCATTCCTATGTACTTCTCCCTCATCTTCCCCGTGAGAGGATCACGCGAGACGAACTGCGTGACCTGCATCTTCTTGCGCCTTTTGCCCTCTTCGACGAAGAAATCGTTCAGCATCGAGGCAACCATCGTGTCGATCGGAGCATCTTTCGGAAGGCTGACGAGCGTAGTGTCTGTCAGAACCCAGCCGTCTCCGTCGGGGGTCATCACTGCACGGCCGAGGGCGCGGCCCTTGTCGCCCGAGTAGAGAACCGGAACTCCGAGATCCTGGAACGATCCACCGATAGTATCGGCGCAATCACTCGATACCTTCTCGCCCCGTTCGGTGTGCCCGCGGACTACGAGATCTATCCCTTCAATACCCATGAGAAGCGACTCGAGCTCCTCGCGCCTGAAGTGTGCGAGCAGGATCACCATGTCGCATCCCTCATCTTTCAGTTCAGCGACGACATCGATCCCCTCTATTACAGGATCTCTCAATTCGATCCCATCCATCTCTGGAGGATCCTCACCGAGCAGGGAGAATATCCCGATCCTGGAACCGCCCGTTTCCCTTATGATATAAGGAGAAAAGAGCCGCTCATCCTCGAAATAGAGATTCGCGCAGATCACGGGAAGTCCCGTCTGAGCCTCCTCTTTTATTGCCTTGAGTTCGTAGGATAATTCGTTTTCGCCGACAGCGACGGCGTCATAGCGGGCCAGCACCATCATGTTCGCGAGGAACCGGCTCCTGTACATCTCGAGGATACCCTTTTCGGCATAGAAATCACCGGCGGAGAGAAGCAGCAGGCCCGGGGCCTCCGTTCTCAACCTTTTTAGCTCCGCGGCCCGCCGGGCCACTCCGCCTGAGGCGGACTCGCCTCACCCGGCGGGAACGAGTCGTCCCTGGGTGTCGCCGGTGAATATTATCGTCACCGGTTCCTTCCGGGTGCATCCCGCCAGAAGGGCGAAGAAGATAATAGCCGGCAGCGCCAGCTTCAATATCGGGAGAAAACGTGTCATGTATAGATAGTAACGTGAATAGAGAAAGGGGCAAAGTGAAAAAATTCTCTCTGCCCCTGTATAATGCAAACCCCTGTTACTTGGCTACGCGGCCCTTGAGAGCCTTGCCTGCCGAAAAGGCGGGGAACTTGGTTGCCGGGATCGTGATGGTCTCGCCCGTCTGGGGATTGCGGCCTTTACGCTTCTTGCGCTTGCGGGTCTGGAAGGTGCCAAATCCTGTGATCTGCACTCTTCTGTTCGCCGCGAGCTCTGTCGCGATAATGCCTTCCTTCGGAGCCGTGCTGAAAATCGCGTCGACTACCATGGCCGAATCCTTCTTCGTCATGCCGGTCTTCTTTGCGACCTTCTCGATGAGATCAGTCTTGTTCATTTCGTATCACCTCCTTCGCTTTCGTGATTCAACTGGCGCCAGATTATCGCGGCCCGACAGGGGTGTCAAGACTTTTATGCCTGTTTTTTACTGTTCTCATCACTTTTTTCAGGGGTACGCCGCCCGCAGAGTGCAACGGTACAGGGAGAACGTATACTGGTCCAACTATGATTACGGCCGGATTGTCAGTTGAGGAATCCAGGCACCGTCCCGCTGAGCCCTCTCTTGCCCTGCTCGTACTTGAGATCGCGGTGAGCCTTGATCTGTATCTGAAAGTAGAAGGAGTATTCGTCGCCGAAACGCCGGTGGACGAATCCCGCCTGCCAGCAATGAAGATCGCGTGTGAGGCTGTACTGCTGCGATGTAAACACGCGTCTCTGGATATCGAAGTAATTGCTGAAAGTCACCTTCCAGTTGTTCGTCAGGTTGAGGCTGCCCCTCATGTCGACCTTGCTTGTCGGCTTCGAAGTGCTGGCTCCGCCGAATCCCGAATAGCTGTAGCCGAGATTCAGAGACCAGCTCGTTCCCCTGCCCGGCGCGCCGGGACGCCTTCCCCCGCTCGTCTGGTCCGACCATATATCTTCCTGTTCTTCGTAGTCGGAGACGAACCCATCGTAAGTATCGAGTTCATCCTCTTCCTCATCTTCGAGCTCCTGCTCATGATCGGAGCCCAGTTCCTTCGCGACCCTTATCTTCTCGCGCTCGGGCAGCGTCCATGATCCCGGCCACGTAAACCCGCTGCCGAAACTCATGTTGGCGGAGAAACTCGAGGAGAGGATCTCCCGTTCGTATGGATCGAGAGTGTTGTTCAACGAAATCGAGGCGAGCCTTCCGACCGATGTCCTTATGCTCGAACGGATATTGGAGAACTGCCTCTCTTTCAGCTCCGGGCTGAAAGAGCCGCTCATGTTCCAGGTGAACGCGTTGTTTTTCTTCGCCTCCTGGCCGTCCTTGAGATATTTCAGATCGATGATGTTCCTGAGGGACCAGCTGTACCCCTGCGATTCTCTCTGGTTATCGGTAAGCGCGGGGACATAAGACCACGAGACGGACGGATTGAAGGTGTGACGGATACCGACGAGTGAACCGATATTCGGATAGAAGACCCCGTAAAGTGTCGTTCCGACACCGAGCGAGAAACGCATCGATACCTCGTTCTTGTACTTCTTGTTCGGGGTCGCGCCCGAATAGTTGGTCCCGTATACCGGTATCCCCGGAGTGATTCCGATGGTTGAATAGATAGAGCTCGGGATATCGACGAATTCCAGGGAGGATTCCGATCCCTCCAGATTCGACGTGAACCTGAAACTGCCCGAGCCGTCCTCGTTCTCGAGCCAGTCGACTGTGACCTGGTCCGACCCCCATCCGTCCCATGTGTTGATCGAACTTTCCAGCTCGAACGCAAGCGCTGCGCCGGCGTTGTATTCACCCTCCGTTATGAGGATGGGGCTGCTCGGCCAGCCGTTGAGGATTATCCTCAGCATATTGTTCGACGGATCTATCGTGATCGGCACCATGACGGTGTCGCCCGTCATCACCGCAGGCTGGGGAGGCGTGACATATTGCGGGTTGATCTCGTCCTTCAGTGTCTTCGCATAGGCCCAGTTCAATCCGACCGACGGCGATATGTTCAGGCCGAGGAACTTGTTCTGCTTGCTCAGTGACGCGCTGGAATTCGCCGTCACTTCTTCAGTTTTTCTCGCGTGGCTCTGTGTCGTAGAGCGCGTAGCCTTCAGGTTGGGCGCCCAGGTCACCTCCCTGAGGATCCCCTCCCAGAGCCCCTTTTCCGAACCGGTATGCTTCTCGCCGAACCACATCGACATCCTCGGCAGGTTGAACGACAGTGACGGAAGCGTCCCTGAGAGGCTCACCTCGTTCGGACTATCGGTGCTGACGTTGAGTTTCTGGTTCCTGCTCGCCGAAAGGCCGAGACGCGTTCCACCCCAGTTCTTGTTGAAGCTCGCAGTCGAATAGATACGCCTGTCGACCACGCGGGCCACATCATCCGCCCGGTAGACGGAAGAGGGCGCCTCATCGCTGCTGACGAAACTGAGGTTTGCGCGAAGTGAAGCCGTCTTTCCGAAGGTCTGGTTATGACTCGATTTTAATGTCCATTCGTAAGAACTTTTATTGAAATCCCTGAAGAAATCGAGATTGACGTTTCCTCCGAGGACATACCGCTTCTTGTACCTGTTCGTCAGATGGATCCTGAAACTGCTGTTCTCGTTGAAATCAGTGGTAAGGATGAAATCGGTGTAATCGTTGGTTGCCCAGTAGTACCCGAATCCCCTGATAAACCGGCCGTCGCGACTGTTGATACCGACATCGAAGTTGGGCCGGAGTAATCCCGACTGGCGGCCGCGGCGGATCGAATTGACCATGTAGGGGAGCCAGAAACATGGGATCTCGCCGATATAGAGCGTTATCGGCCCGGAGACTATCTTGTCGTCGAGGTAGACCTTCATCCTTCCGGCGCGCATCGAGTAATGCGAGGTCCTGTAATCGCATGTCGTGTATTTTGAACTGTAGACCTTGAGCACATCGTCGCCCTGCTTGAATATCCGTTTGCCGAGATAGTAACCCTGGTCGTACTTCGTCGACCCGTCCATCACCAGGCCGCCTTCGGTCTCCATGTCATATCCCATCCCGTACCCGTACATCATCTGCCCGTTCTCATCGAGCGCGGGATCGCCGTGCGCGTCGAGGATATTGAGCCTCGAGCTGAAGTTTATGAATTCAGCGGTAAGCGCCTTGTTCTGGTAGTTCACCTTCGCTCCGTTGTGCATAACGATATCCTCGGAAGTCGCGAAGTACTCGATCTCGTTCGCCTCGTAGGATATTTTCTCCGCCTCTTTCGAGAACTCTACGAATATGATCGAACTGTCGACCATCGCCGCGAGAGAATCTATCGATTCTCCGGGACCGAGGTTGAGATAATTATACGACCCTGTGGAATTACCCGAGATCTTCACGTACCGGAGATCGGACCCGTCGAACCTGAAAAACATCGAATCGCCCATCGAGTAGTTGTTCGAGACCTTGTTTTCCGTCCCCTCGAACGGATAGTACATAGCCCTGGCGTTCCCGAATATCTGCACGGAGTCTACCTGGTCATCCGACATGTGTATCACGATCGAGTCTCCCTCGATCCACGAGTCCTCGGTCCACGGGGATTCAGGGCTCGGCGCCTCGGTGAGACGGCCCTTCTCGGGAAGTACAATCCTCTCCACACCCTTATCGTTGTAGTAGAGGAGCAAGCGTTCTCCCGTCATCCCCGACGGGCCGCTCCTCGCGACCGGATTGCCGAAGAGTTCGATGAATCCTTCGTCGTTGAAGATCGCCGCTGAATCGCAGGTCGCCCTCGTCCGTCCTTTCAGCATGTTGACGGCGCCGACCGCTATACCCGCGTCCTTCTCCATGTTGTAGCTCATCCACTCGCTCGTCACGCGCCCTTCCTCTTCGGCGTGGTCGTCGAAGACGAGGACGGGCCGCTCGTACATGATCGCCTCGCCGGTCGTTCTGAAGAACCGCCCGTGCATACCGGATACGGAGAAATCCTCCGATGTATCTATGATCACGACGTCCCTCCACGCATCGGCGGTCTCCAGGTTCCTGTCATAGAAGATCGAATCGGCATACATCACACGCGTGCTGTCGGAGAGGCGGACGTTACCGGTCAGGATAAGGGTTCCGTTGTCCCTGTCGTACTCGGCCCTGCGGCAGGTGACCTCCATCCCTTCATCGAGCAGCCGCACGTTATCGATCATGTACAGAACGTTGGTCGTGGCAAAATATTCCCCGAGGTCGCTGAACATCCGCATCGTACCGTCGACACCGCGTACGTCCCCCTCGAGTATCGTATGCTTGAGTTCGGGATAATGTCGGCCGCGCTCGCTGGTCACCGTGGCGTTCTGATGGTCGATCCGGACATCGCCCTCCATGTACCAGACCTGAAGCCCGTCCTCTACCCTCGATCTGAATGTGTTGAACTGAACGCGGTAGAGAGAGGTATCGCCCGGGGACGTAATGGTCTGCTGTGCCGCTGCCGGGGGCACAACGCCTCCGGCCAGGGCAAGTAGAGATATCGCGACGATCGCCGCCGTTATTGCGAAGACCCTTTTCAATCGACCCTTTCATACCGGCTGACCCGGCCGGCCTCATTCCGCTGCTTCGAGCGCCATCATCGAGGCCCCGACCAGCGAGGCGCTGTTCCCCAGTTCCGTGGGAACGACCCTGACCTTCGCCAGTATGTCGTCCATCAGCTGCGAGCGCATCGATTCGCGCGCAGGTTCCAGAATCAGGTCACCCGCTCCGGCGACCCCGCCTCCGACGGCGATCACCTCGGGATTGAACAGATGCACGATGTTCGCCAGCCCTGTCCCGAGCACGCGGCCCGCTTCGGCAAGTGCCGCGATAGCGACCGCGTCACCATCCGCCGCGGCCAGGGCGACATCCCTGGCAGTCAGGCCATCGCTGTTTTCGAGAACAGATCCGCTGCCGCCGGCGATCGCTTCTCTCACCCTCAATACTATCGATGAGGCGTTTGCCATCATCTCAAGACATCCTCGCGATCCGCAGGTACACTCAGGCCCTGACGGGTCGATGACCTGGTGCCCGACCTCTCCGGCCATACCCTGCCATCCACGGTAGAGACGCCCGTCAGCGATCACTCCACCGCCGATACCTGTCCCCAGCGTGAGACAGACAAAGTGGCGCGTTCCCCTGCCCGCACCGAGGACAAACTCCCCCCATGCGGCGCAATTCACGTCGTTGTCTACCGTCACGGGCATACCGAGGGCATCGGAGAACAGCCCGCAAAGATCTGTCTCCTCCCAACCGGGAAGATTCGGTGAATAGTACAGGTATCCCTTCGAACCGTCTATAAGTCCCGCACAGTCGATGCCCGCCGCGGTCACTTTCTTGCCGGGATCGTTCTCACGCAGCCAGGCCGCCACCCTCCCGGCGCCCTGGTCAGGGCCTTCCCCGGCAAGCGTCGGCATCTTCCCGCTCTCGACGATCTGCCCCTCCGCAGTGACTATGCCAAGCTTGATATCCGTGCCTCCGATATCGACTCCGAGTATCTTTTTCATCCCGGTTCCTTTCAGCAAACGTGCCGCCTACATATGTGCGACAGCCTCCTCGACCGCGAGATGCGATCCAAGTATCAGCATGGTATCGTGAGGGCCGGTCAGTTTCTCCGCGAGCTTTATCGCTCCGGCCATTCCACCGACGGTCCTGATCACAGCGCCGGCCCCGCTGGCCTCGCCGGCTCCAGTCGAGGCATCACCTGCCTGGAATCTCGCGGCGAGTTCTTCACGTCCGGCCGCGCCCCTTTCCTTGAGGGGCACGAGTATTATCTCACGTGCAGAACGGATGGCTCTCTCCGGAAACCTGCCGAGCTGTTTCCGGGCCATCACGCCGAACACGATGACGTTCCTTTCAGGGGGAGAGAGACTGAGGAGCGTATCGAGAGAGGCGCAGAGCGCCTCCTCATTATGTGATACGTCGAGGATCACCCGGGGTTCCCCGTTTAATACCTGAAATCTGCCAGCGAAGGATGCCCTGGCGAGTCCTTTCCGTACGACAGCCTTGCCCGGACGGCGGCCGGGCAGGAAGATCTCCGCAGCCCTGACGGCCGTCGCGGCATTTCGTACCTGGTGCAGACCGATCATCCCGCTCTTCAGAATTCCATAGTCACGAAGGGGTGTGGACAGGGAAAAAGTCATTCCGCCGGCGGCTGCCTTTCCACCCGAGGTCTCCGTCTCTTTCGATACCGGATAGAAGGGAATTCCCATTCGCATGCAGTGCGCAGCAGCACGCTTCTCCAGGCCTGCTGTCGGAAGATTCGCGACAAGAGGCGCTCCCGGCCTGGTGATCCCGAGTTTCTCGTCGAGTATCTTTGCCCTGGTCCTTCCGAGGTGTTCGCTGTGGTCGATTGCGATGCTTGTGATCGCGGTCACCCTGGCGTCGACGAGCCTCGTCGCGTCGAGACGTCCCCCGAGGCCGACCTCATACACTGCTGCGTCGACTTTTTGTTCGCGAAACCAAATCGCCGCAGCTGCGGTGACTCCCTCGAAGAAAGTAAACGGCGTCTCATCGTACCCTTTCCTGAGCTGACCGATGATACGGTCGAGCTCCGGACCGGGTATCTCATCGCCGTCGACCCGGATCCTCTCGTTTATCCTGAAAAGGTGCGGTGAATAGAACGTACCTGTCTTGAGGCCGGCAGCCCTGAGGATCGATGACACGAATGTCGTAACCGAACCCTTGCCGTTCGTACCTGCGACGAGGATCGATGGCACACCGCACTGGGGATCACCCTGGGCACGCAAAAGCGCGGTGATATTCTCGAGGCCGAGCCGCATCTTCGTCGGTCTCAATGAGAAGAGGAAGTCTATCGAGGGAAAGGAGATTTCCCTACCTGATGTGCGTGATCTTGTTCTGGCCATTCTCCCTCTGCTCCGCCTCCGCGCCTGCCAGCCCGGAGCCCATGAGCGAGTCGAGAACGAAACCGAGGGCCGTCTTGAGCTCGCGGCGGTTCTTGATCATGTCGACCATCCCGTGCTCGAGCAGGAACTCGGAGCGCTGGAATCCCTCGGGAAGCTCCTCGCCGACTGTTTCGCGGATCACCCTGGGACCGGCGAAACCGACAAGGGCTTTCGGCTCCGCAATGATCACGTCACCCTGGAACGCGAACGAAGCCGCCACGCCGCCCGTGGTCGGATTGGTAAGTATCGAAATATAGGGAAGCCGCGCCCTCGATACGGCGGCGACGGCTGCGGATGTCTTGGCCATCTGCATCAGCGACAGGATCGATTCCTGCATACGCGCTCCGCCTGACGCGGAGAGTATGATCAGCGGGAGCCGGCTCTCTATGGCGACATCGGCTATCCTCTTTATCTTCTCTCCTACGACCGACCCCATGCTCCCGCCGAGGAAGCTGAAGTCGAGGATCGCCAGGGCGGCCGGTTGCCCCTCGATCGCAGCTGTACCGGTAATTATCGCGGACTTGCGTCCGGTCTTCTTCGTTGCGCTCTTCAGGCGGTCGCTGTACTTCTTGCTGTCCCTGAACTCGAGCGGGTCGAGCGAGGTCAGAGTGGCCTCGGTCTCACTGAAAGTGCCCTCGTCCACAAGGATGTCAATATACGCCGAGGCATTGATGCGGAAGTGATACTCGCACTTCTGGCACACCGAACGCTGCCTGAGTAGTTCTTTCCTGTAGAGGATCTCACCGCAGGAAGGACATTTCTCCCATAATCCATCAGGGACTTCCTTCTTCCGCCAGGTCCTGATCCCCTGTTTTGCTTTTGTTAACCAGTTCATATCATTTCCTCCCGGATTGCCGGGATGGGCTGCCTCCCGCCTCGATAAGGGGTCCGAAGCGGGAAATCATGGTGTTCACTTAATTTAACACCCTGCGCAGAGCGTTAAAAAGTGTTTTTTTCATATCTTTGCCAGCTCGGGAAGCAGCCTTGAAAGGGCCTCTGCACCTCTCTTACCTGCCTCCAGCACCTCCATATGACCTGTGGAGCCATTCGATACATTAGGAGCGAAATTCGTTATATACGATAAACATGCCGCATCGAGCCCCATCCGGGCCGCTGTAGCCAGTTCGGGCAGTGGCGACATGGTCGCGGCATCCGCCCCGGCAAGTACAGCAGCCGCCGCCTCGGCGGGCGTTTCGTAGACCGGGCCGGCCGTCCAGTAGAGGATCCCGTCCCGCGCCTCGAGCCCGACCCTCTCTGCCGCGGAGGATACAAGACTGCGAAGAGGTGAAGATATGGCCGGCCTTCCGGCCTCATATGTGGAGATGTATTTCCCGGGGAAACAGTGCTTCCAGGGCAGGGCGACTATTCCAGAGGGGAGCAGCCACGACCCGACGGG
>CAYWGA010000047.1:0-27396 GCA_964457905.1 uncultured bacterium
CTTCCTCTTCCTTGTTCTTTGCCGGACAGGTCTGATAGCAGAGGGTGCAGCCGGTGCAGTCCTCGGGAGCTATCTGTATAGTGAACTTCTTACCCTTGAAATCCTTTGCGACAGCGTCGGCCGACTTGAAGGTCGCAGGCGCTCCTTCGAGCAGGCCCGCGTCATATACCTTCGCCCTTACTACAGCGTGGGGACATACAAGAACGCACTTACCGCACTGAATGCAGACATCGGGATCCCAGACGGGGATCTCGAGAGCGATGTTCCGCTTCTCATACTTCGTTGTTCCAGTCGGGAACGAACCGTCCGGTTCGAACGCGCTCACCGGAATGTTGTCGCCGTTCCTGGCGATCTGCTTGCCGATCACTTCTTGCACGTACTCGGGTGCGTCCCCGGGTACCGGCGGGATCATGTGCAGCTTGCTTGTCGGCTCTGCTGGAATATCTATTACATGCAGGTTCGCCTCGGTCGCATCGACGGCCGCTTCGTTCATGGTAACGACCTTCTCACCGCGAACGCCGTACGTCTTTTTAATCGAGGCTTTGATCGCCTTCAGCGCCTCGTCCTTCGGCAGAATACCGCTGAGGATGAAGAAGCCGGTCTGCATGATCGTGTTGATCCTCGCCCCAAGCCCGAGCTCGGTGGCGATCGTGTTAGCGTCGATAACAACGAACTTGAGTTTTTTCTCGATGATGACCTTCTGGACCTCGTAAGTAAGAAGGTCCCATGTCTCATCGGCCGGGAAGGGCGTGTTAAGAAGGAACGTGCCGCCCTCGCTCGCGTACTTGAGAATATCGATCCTCTCCATGAACGGGAACAGGTGACAGGCGACGAAGTCGGCCTTGCCGATCAGGTATGGCGAATGTATCTCGTCCTTGCCGAACCTCAGGTGCGACTCGGTCACCGAGCCGGCCTTCTTCGAATCGTATACGAAGTATCCCTGAGCGTAGTTGTCGGTTCCCTCACCGATGATCTTGATCGAGTTCTTGTTGGCACCGACCGTTCCGTCTGAGCCGAGCCCAAAGAAGACAGCCCTCGTCTGGTTCGGATGCTTGATGAGGAAGTCCTTGTCATAAACGAGGCTCATGTTTGTCACATCGTCATCGATGCCAACGGTGAAGTGATTCTTCTGTTCGGCGGCTGTCATGTTCTCGAATACAGCCATGACCATTCCGGGCGTGAACTCCTTCGAGGAGAGCCCGTACCTTCCGCCCGTGACAGCGGGAACCGCGCCGAATCGAGCGACGGTCGCGTCATGTTTCTCGGCAAATGCAGTCAGGATGTCCTGATAAAGAGGCTCGCCGATAGCGCCGGGCTCCTTCGTCCTGTCCAGGACACTGATCAGCTTGACGCTCTCAGGAAGTGTGTTGATGAAGTAGTCTACATCGAACGGCCTGAAGAGCCTCACTTTGAGGACACCGACCTTCTCGCTGCTTTCGAGCAGATAGTCCACTGTCTCCTGTACCGTCTCGGATCCCGCGCCCATTATGACGATCACCTTTTCGGCGTCGGGAGCGCCATGATACTGGAAGATCTCGTACTTGCGCCCGACAACCTTCTCGAACTTCTTCATCTGCTCGATGACGATACCGGCGCATGCGTTGTAGTACGGGTTTATTGTCTCGCGAGCCTGGAAGAAGGTGTCGGGGTTCTGCGCGGTTCCGCGAAGGACCGGCTTATCGGGGTTCATCGCCCGGTCGCGATGCGCCCTGACGAGATCCTCGTCGATCAGTTCCTTGAACTGCCCGTCTTCGATCAGCTCGACCTTGTTTACTTCGTGAGAGATCCTGAAGCCCTCGAAGAAATGAACGAAAGGAACACGGGACTCAAGGGTGGACATCTGGGCTATAGTCGCCATGTCCATCGCCTCCTGCACCGAGTTCGATGCAAGCAGGGCGAAGCCTGTCTGGCGGACAGCCATTACATCACTGTGGTCTCCGAAGATCGAAAGCGCGTGCGTTGCTATCGATCTGGCGGATACATGGAAGACGGTCGATGTGAGTTCTCCGGCGATCTTGTACATGCTCGGGATCATCAGGAGCAGTCCCTGCGACGCGGTGAAGGTCGTCGTCAAAGCGCCTCTTTGAAGCGCGCCGTGAACGGCCGCCGCGGCCCCTCCCTCACTCTGCATCTCCGTGACGTTGGGGATCGTACCCCAGATGTTAGTCCTGCCATTGGCGGACCACTTGTCGGCAAACTCGCCCATGGTTGACGACGGAGTGATCGGATAGATCGCGCAGACCTCGTTCAGCTTATGAGCTGAATAGGTCGTCGCCTCGTTTCCGTCGATTGTCACCATCTTCTTACTCATCCAAATACCCCCGTGTTTCTCCCGTAATGGGTCCTTATACGAAAAGTTATAGTTGTAATTGGCAAGAATCGGCCCCTTGATGCGCCGGCGGGCGCGGGGGAAACCGATGTGCACACAGTACAATAACGATTTACGTATGAAAGTCGAGCAAAAACTTGCATTTCCTTTACATTACCCCCGTCACTGTGCGAGAATCGTTTTGCCCGGACCGGATTCGAGCCTTCAACAACGCTATACGCCGCATGGAGGGCTTTCGGGAACCGGGTACATTGACGCAATATTCACCGAGGAGGACCGGTTTGACCGACGTTACCGTCAAGATGTACACACTGAGCACATGCAGCCACTGCAAGCGCACCAAAGAGTTCTTCAGAAGCCAGGGAATCGAATTCGAGTACACAGACGTCGACCTGCTTACGGGGGATGAGCGGCGCGAAATCGTGGAAAGGATCAGGAAGCTCAACTCGAGAGTCTCCTATCCCACGATCCTTATCGGCGACAAGGTCATCGTCGGATTCCAGGAGACAGAGATCAAAGATGCGCTGGGGCTGTCATGACAGAATCTCAAAAACTGTACGAACGGCTCAAGCCGCTTCAGGAGAAGAAGGGCTACTTCTTCAACGAGGATATGGACCTCACGTTGGGCCTGCTCGAGGGACTGCTGACGAACAAGGAACGCTACGGATATTTTTGCTGCCCATGCAGGCTTGGAAGCGGAGACCGTGCTGTCGACAGTGACATAACGTGTCCCTGTGACTACCGCGAGCCTGACGTAGCCGAGTTCGGCAGCTGTTACTGCAGCCTCTATGTATCGAAAGAATGGAACGAGGGAAAGATCACGCACGAATACGTCCCCGAACGGCGCCCGCCCGAGAAATCGGGATACTGATACCTGGGGCGGTGTATAACTCCACATGGGACCCGAAGGAGCCTGAATGAAATTCCGTATAGAGTACTGCGTGCCCTGAGACTACAGTGCTCAAGCTTCCCGTGTGGAAGCAGAACTTACAGAAGCGTTCCCCGGTTCGACCGTAGAGATTGTGGGAGGAAAAGGCGGCATCTTCGACGTCACTGTGGGAGACACCCTCGTCTACCATAAGGACAAGGAAGTCTGTGACAGGTTTCCTGAAGCAGGAGAGGTCCCCCGCCTGGTACGCGAGATGACTTGACCTTTCCGGGAGGGGTATCATGAGAGCATTCCTGAAGACTCTGCCGATAATTGTCCTTCTGCTGCTGTTCGCAGGTTGCGGCAGCGGCGAGCGTGAAGGCAAGCAGCACATGGTGCCGGGGCTCTGGCAGTCCGACATCAATGATCTGTTCACCCGCCTTTCAAGTGAACATCCCGCTCTATATCGAACTGCCACCGAAGAAGAGATCAACACTGCAAGGTCAGCTCTTGACGACAGCCTGGGAATCTGGGAACGCGAGAGAATCATTGTTGAACTGAGCCGCCTTCTAGCCATGGTCGGCGATGGCGCGACAGGGGTAGAAGATGAATGGCTCGATTCTCATTTCAGGCGCCTGCCTGTAGAGTTGAGATACTTCGGCAGCGAGCTCAGAGTCATTGCCGCGGCGCCGGGGTACGAGGATGCCGCGGGGAAAATACTGACTGCCATCGGCGGCAGGCCTGTCTCTGAAGCTGTCACCGCCATACGCCCCCTGATATCGCGCGACAACTATGCCGAGTGGCTCGTTTCCGTTCCCAGGTGGGTCTCGTATGGTGAGGTCCTCGATGTACTCGGATTCGCTGACGGGCGGTTTGCTGTCGACGCAGTGTTCACAGGTGACGATGATGCCGTGCTCGAGTTGAGACTCTCTACTATTCACCCGGACTCTCACAATACGGCAGGCTGGACGGGGACCTCGCTGAGGAAAAAGGAAATGGTCCGTCCTGTCGGCTCAACCCAGGCCGTCATAATAGATATAACCGAAGGTGATATACCTGCCGCTGTGATCCGGTACCTCGGCCCCGAAGAAGGAGCATCGGACACCGGAGAAATCATCGAAGAGAGCATTTCCGAGCTCGACAAGGCCGGTGTCTCGAGAATGATCGCTGACCTTCGCGGCGTGAGCAGCAGAAGTGAAAAGCTGGTCGACGCTTTCGTCGATGGTGCCCTGGAATGGAAAGCCGGAAAGCCGGGAAGGGATATCGTTGTGCTCGTCGACCGCGAGACATGCTGCGCTGCAGTAGAGATAGCCGCTAGACTGGGAAAGGAAGATGGCGTGACGCTGGCCGGCGAACTTCCGCGCGGAGCTCCGAACCTTACCTCGATCTCTGATATTTTCAGGCTCCCCTACTCGGGAGTGAGGGTCACATACTCTGCTTCCTTTCATAGCCCTGTGCCGGGACTTATCGGTTCACCCTGGCTCCCTCTCGATATACATGTAAGAGAGACCTGGAAGGACCACACCACCGGGTACGATGCCCCACTGGATACAGCACTGGCTATATGGTCCCCCCTGCCTCTGCTTGACGACATGGCACTTATCCCCGCAGCGGAGTTTATGATGGGCGGCCCTGAAGACGGTCTCTACGATCCTGCGCACGAGGTCTTTGTCGACTCCTTCTATATTGACAGGTACGAGGTCACCAATGCGCAGTACCAGAAGTTCTGCGAGGAGACAGGAAAGAACTGGCCCGAGTTCTGGGGAATGGATGAGTACCACTGCGGACCGGACTGGCCCGACCATCCAGTTGTCGGCGTCAGTCTTTCTCAGGCTCGGAAGTTCGCTGAATGGGCCGGAAAAAGAATGCCGACAGAAGCCGAATGGGAACTCGCCGCAAGGGGCGGCCTCGTCGGAACGAAGTTCCCTACCGGGGATGAACTGCTCCCCACAGACGGGAACTACCGGGTCGGACCCGACTTCCTCGGCACCGTTCCGGTCGGATGCTACCCGCCGAACGGCTACGGCCTTTATGACATGTCAGGAAATGTAGTCGAATGGGTCAACGACTACTTCCACCCCGACTTCTACAAGACCAGCCCCTACAAGAATCCGACAGGCCCCGAAAAGGGTTACATCGCTGTAATCCGCGGCGGCGGATGGCACTCGGGCAGGATGTGCTGTAACGTCTACACGCGGAACGCATGCAAGTACTCGTGGGTCGACATCGCTGTCGGCTTCAGGTGCGCCTCAGACGTAAAAGGCCGGCAGGAGTAAGACTCCTGCCGGCCCTGCTGATTCTCTACTCTTCTCCGCTTAACCGAGCTTCTTCTTCGTGTACTCGGCAAGACCACCCGCATCGAAGATCTCCCTGGCCTTACCCGACATCTGCGGGAAGGTGAACTCCTGACCACCGAGTGTTATCGTTCCCTTCTCCGGATCGAGTATTACCTCGCTCCCCGAGGTCTCATCCTTGTGGGCCCTCGCGTACTCCGATGCTTCGGGGCATTCGATAGCGTAGAGCGCCTGGTTAATCGCGTTGCGGTAATAGATCCTCGCGTACGATGCAGCCACAATAGCTCCCACTCCGGAATACTTCAGGCAGGTCACAGCCTGCTCACGGGATGAACCGCATCCGAAGTTTTTACCTGCGATTATGACGTCACCTTCGCGTACTTTCGAGGCAAATTCGGGGTCGAAATCTTCCATAGCGTGTGTCGCCATCTCCTCGTTTGAGAAGAGCTCATATGTGTACTTGCCGGGGTAGATGACGTCGGTATTTATATCGTCATCATCGAGGACCCAGACTCTTCCTTTTATCTCCATCTCGGTATCCTCCCTCCCGTCAAACGTACGGGGAAACTATCCTGCCCTCTATTGCCGAAAGAGCGACTGTCGCCGGACTGGCGAGGTAAACTCCTGTATCTTCCTTGCATCCCATCCGCCCCTTGAAATTCCTGTTTGCCGTCGAGACACACTTCTCGCCCGGAGCAAGTACTCCGCCGTAAGCTCCGAGACACGGTCCGCATGCCGGCACCGCTACCTGGGCCCCGGCGTTCAGGAATATCGAGGATGTGCCGTCACGGTTGGCCTCGTCCAGAATTCCGCGAGATGCCGGATAGACAAGCAGCCTCACTCCGTCGGCGATTTTCTTTCCCTTCAGTATCTCCGCGGCCTGGTGCAGGTCCTCGAGACGCCCGTTGGTGCAGGTGCCGAGAAGCGCTACATCGATCTTCGTCTCCTCGAGGTCCGCCGCCGCCACGACGTTGTCGACCTTGTGCGGCCTTGCCACCTGCGGGCCTATCATCGAACAGTCTATCTCGAGGATAGACTCGTATTCGGCGTCATCGTCGGGATTCGCCGTTTCGAACTTGTCGCTCTGGCGTCCCTTGAGGAATTCTGCCGTGACATCGTCAAACGGTACCATCCCCGCCTTGGCGCCCATCTCGGCCGCCATATTGCAGAGCGTCAGCCTTCCGCCGATGCTCATCTTCTCGACGACCGGGCCGTGGAACTCGACAGACTTGTACGTTGCGCCGTCAGCGGTGATCTGGCCGATGAGGTACAACACGATGTCCTTCGCCACTACGCCCTCTCGAAGTTCGCCGCTGAGCACGAACTTGATCGTCGACGGCACCTTGAGCCATGTCTCGCCGAGCGCCCAGACACTGGCCGTTTCGGTCCTGCCAATGGGAATACCGGCAGCTCCAAGCGCGCCGTGAGTAGTCGTATGTGAGTCGGATCCGAAGATCACGGTGCCCGGCTCTACGAGCCCTTCCTCGGGAAGGACCTGGTGACAGATGCCGCAGCCGCAGTCGAAGAAATTCGTGATACCGTTCTTCTTCACAAACTCGCGGATCATCTTGTGGTTGTTCGCCTTCTTGTAATCAGGAGGCGGCACGGCGTGATCCAGCGCGATGAATACGCGGTCAGGATCCCATACCTTCTTCCCGCCGAGGCCCTCGAAGATCTTGAGGATCGCCGCGGAATTATCATGGGAAAGGATCCTGTGAGGCTTCGCGAATACGATATCGCCGACGCTTACATCGACGTTTCCGGATGCCCTCGCCAGGATCTTCTCGATCATGTTAGCGCCCATATCAGTCCTCCTCTCCCGTGTAGGCGAAGAGACCGCCCGCCCTGCATATATCGAGCTGCACGGAGGTCGGCTTGTCCGCTTCAATAACTTTGCCGCCTGGCAGTGTTATCGTCCCTTTCTCGAAATCGATCTCTATCTCCATACCTTCCTCTATCCCCGCCTCGTGAAGGGCGGATACCTCGAGGAAGGGGAATCCCGAGTTGATGATGTTCCGCTTGTAGATCGCCCCCGTAGAAACGGTGATCACGAGCTTGACACCCAGCGGGATGAAACAGTCGACGGCAGCCTGGCGCGATGAGCCGCATCCAAAGTTGCCACCGGCTATGATGATGTCTCCCGGTTCCGCGCTCGCGGCGAAATCCTCGTACCCGTCGAGAGTCTCGAATGTATGCGTCCCCATCTTCGCGATCTCGGTGATCGCGAGATACTTGTTGTGGAAGATCATGTCGGTATCGATATCATCCATGAGTTTTCCATCCGGCTCGGTGATGATCCTCGCCCTGCCCTTGAGTACCTTGGGGCAGTCGACAGTATCTCCGGCATGGGACTTCGGCACCGGCTTACCTGTCTTTGCCGCTCCCTCATCGATCCACGATATGGCCGCAAGTTCGGGCTCTCCCTCGTACTCCTCGTCGGATACGAAGTCGATCAGATCGATGTCCATGCCGACCGGAGAGGTAATCTCCCCGGCGATGATCGAGGCGGCAGCGACAGCGGGGCTTACGAGATAAGTCTCGCCCTTTCCCTGCTTACCGGCAAAATTCCTGTTCGATGTGCTCAGCTGTATCTCGCCCTTGCCGACCATGCCCAGCTGGCCGGAGGCGCATCCTCCGCAACCCGGGTTGGTGACAAGCGCTCCCGCTGCGATGAATATCTTCAGGATGCCTTCCTCGAGCATCCTCTCGTAGATCTCCTCCGTGGCAGGCACGACCTTGAGGCTCGTCCCGTCCTTGATCCTTTTTCCCTTGAGGATCGAGGCGGCGTGGACCATGTCCTCGAAACGGCCGTTGGTGCATGAAGCTATGATCGCGGTATCTATCCTCGTACCGGCGACCTCGCTTATCTTCTTCACGTTGGACGGACTGAAGGGACATGCGGCGAGAGGCTCGAGGCCGGAGATATCGATAGTGATCGTATCGTCGTAGACTGCATCAGAATCAGCTTCTACTGGCGAGACTTTCCCGCCACCAGAGCGTCTCTCCGTATATGCCGCGACAGCATCGCTGACAGGCAGGAAGGCCGCTATGGCTCCCATCTCGGTCGCCATGCTGGCGATCGTGATCCTGCCTGAGAGACTCAGCGAATCAGCCCCGGAACCGGAGAACTCTATCACCTTGCCAAGGGCACCCGCCGAGCCGAGCTTGCTTATCACGGCAAGAGCGATGTCCTTGGCCGAGACCGGGTATTCGATCGACCCTTCGAGGATGACCTTCATCGATGAAGGGACCTCGAACCAGTTCCGTCCCGTAGCCCAGATATACGCTATGTCACGGTCCCCCATCCCCTGTCCGAAACAGCCGACTGCTCCCATAATATTGAGATGGCTGTCTGTCCCGACGAAGATCTCACCGGGCCTGCCGAGTCCGCGCTCCATGGCGACATGTGAACCGATACCGGCCCTGACATCGTAGACCCTCACGCCTGTCTCGCGGGCGAAATCCCTGCATATCTGTTGGTTCTCCGCATAACCGGTCGTGTTGGCCGGGACGTTGCAGTCGAACGTGAAACATGTCTTCGCCCGATCATCGACCCACGGGCTCTCGTAATTCTCTTTGAGGTTCTTCACGACGCTCGCGCCGCCGAAGTCCCTCGCCGTACGGACGTCGATCCCAATCCAGACGACGTCCCCGGCCGAAACGTCCTTGCCCGCGTGAGCGGAAAGGATCTTCTCGATAATAGTCTTGCCTGCCATCTGATACCCCCGGAGAGGGAAAACGGGCCGGCCCTCCAGGACCGGCCCTTCCCTGTTACCTTACAGGTTCCTAACGACTTCTTCAGCGATCTCGAGCGTGGTGTTCGAGCCGCCCATATCGTATGTGCGTACCTTTTCGTCGGCGATCGTCTTCGAGATAGCCTTCTCGAGCTTGCCTGCCATTTCCATCTCGCCGAGCCACTCGAGCATCAGGCGGGTGGTAAGCAGCATCGCCATCGGATTGACCTTGTACTGTCCGAAATACTTCGGCGCACTGCCGTGTGTAGGCTCGAAAACGGCATACTTGTCGCCGATGTTCGCTGAAGAGGCGAACCCGAGTCCGCCGACCAGCTGTGCGGCAAGGTCGGAGATGATGTCGCCGAACATGTTCGAAGCAACAAGCACGCTGTAGTCGCCGGGATTCTTGACGAGCCACATGCACATCGCGTCGATGTTGGTCTCCCACAGCTCGATGCCGGGGAAGTCCTTGGCGACCTCGCGGGCAACGCGGACCATCATCCCGCTCGTCTCCCTGATCACGTTGGGCTTCTCTACGATCGTGACCGAGGCCCTGTTCGTCTTCTTCGCGTACTCGAAGGCGGCGCGGACGATCCTCTCACAGCCTTTGCGGGTGAATATCCTCAAGCTGATCGCGAGTTCCTCGTCCGGAACGTCGACAAAACGGTGGAATTTCTTGTGCTTGCTGTCGAGGAAGTTCTTCATCTCTGCTGAAACAGGATTGAACTCGACACCGGCGTAAAGGCCCTCAGTGTTCTCCCTGAATACGACAAGGTCGATACCTTCCTTGAAATTCAGCGGGTTTCCGGGGAACGCCTTGCACGGCCTGAGGTTCGTGTGCAGGTCGAATGTCTGCCTCAGCGCGACGATAGGGCTCGAGTAGGCGAACCCCTTGTCCCTCAGCTCGGGAGCGAGCTCCTCGAGCGCCTCGTCACGGGGCTTCGAGGTGATAGCGCCGAAAAGGGCGCAGTCAGTGTTATTGCATAGATCGATAGTCCTGTCGGGAAGGGGATTCCCCTCAGTCTTCCAGAACTCCCAGCCGATATCGCCAGGAACATACTCGGCGTCGAGCTTCAGTGCATCGAGCACTATCTTAGCCGCTTCCATGACCTCGTTTCCGACTCCATCGCCGGGCAGCCACGCGATCTTGTACATCCTCTCCTCCTTTTTGTGATGGAGGCCGCCAGGCCCAAGGGCCGGACAGCCTCCATTTCGTTTATTTGCCTGAATCGTTCAAGGCTTTTCCAGTTGCCTCTCTATCTACTCGGGCATCTTGATGAATCCGTTGTTCTGAAGCGAATCGAAAGCATCACGCGCTTCCTTGATCTTCGTCTCCGCGATCTTGTACAGCTCGTCGTAAGTGTAGTCAAGCCTTGCGACTCCCTGCTCGATAGCCATGCGGCCGACAGCGGCAGCTTCGCGCGGGAAGACTTCCCACTCGTCCATCGTCGGCACAAGGTAATCCTCGTGCATCCCGTTGTCCTCGGCTGTCTTCGCGAGCTCGCGGGCGGCTGCAACGCACATCTCATCGGTGATCGTCCTGGCCATCACGTCGAGAGTGCCGCGAAAGATGCCGGGGAATCCGAGCGAGTTGTTAACCTGGTTGGGGAAATCGCTGCGGCCCGTGGCGACGATCCTCGCTCCGGCCTCTTTCGCTTCCCAGGGATAGATCTCGGGGATCGGGTTGGCGCAGACGAACACGATCGAGTCGTCGGCCATCGATGCGATCCATTCCTTCTTCACTGTGTCGGGGCCTATCTTCGAGAGAGCGATCAGGACGTCTGCGCCCTTGATTGCTACCTCGGGTCCGCCCGAAAGGCCCTCGCCGTTCGTGATCTGGGTCATCGCCCACTTCTCTTCGTATGTTTCCTTCAGATCAGCCTCACGGCTCTCGTGGAGGATGCCCTTGCTGTCCATCATCACGATGTTTTTCGGCTCGACGCCGGCAAGGATGATCATCTTAGCGATACAGATGTTCGCGGCGCCCGCACCGAACATCGCAATCTTTACCTCGCCCATCTTCTTGCCGACGATCTTGACGGCGTTGATAAGGCCCGCTACTGTAACTGCCGCCGTACCCTGCTGATCATCGTGCCATACGGGCACGTCGCACTCTTTCCTCAGGGTATCGAGTACGCGGAAGCATTTCGGCTGCGAGATATCCTCGAGGTTGAATCCGCCGAAGGTGGGCTGCAGCAGCTTGACCATTTCGATGAACTTGTCGGGATCCTTCGTATCGAGGCAGATCGGTGTAGCGTCGACGCCGCCGAGATACTTGAATATAAGAGCCTTGCCTTCCATCACGGGCATGGCCGCCGCGGGCCCGATATCGCCGAGGCCTAGAACGCGGGTGCCATCAGAGACGACGGCGATAGAGTTCGCCTTGTTCGTATGCTCGAAGACCTTCTCTGGATTATCGGCGATGTCGAGACACGGTTTGGCCACACCGGGCGTGTACCAGATCGCGAAATCGTCGATATTCCTGATGCAGCACTTCGGCATGATGCCGATTTTGCCCTTGTAGAAGGGATGAAGCTTCATTGCATCAATACCGGGCTGCTTGGACTTTGCGAGCAGTTCTTCCTTTGTCATCTTCTCTGACATCGAACCGGACCTCCCCGGGTTTCCCCGTTTGTTTGGGTGCGCACCAGGCGCACCAGACGTGACCCTTAAGTTTCCTTTTCCGCGAGCAGTTCCTCTCCTGCCTTCCATCCCTCGTCGAAGGCCCTCATATTGACTTCCTCGGTTCCCTTCGGGACGCGGGCAAGGACAGCCTTTTTCATAGACTCTTCGGTAACGACCCCTGCGATCCTTGTCAGGATACCGAGAGCGACGATATTAGTCACTACGACCTTGCCTATCTTTTTAGCGGCGATACTCGTGATCGGAGCGGCATACACCTTGAAACTCCCTTTCGGGAGATCCTTGACGATCTCGCTGTCTATAATGAGAATCCCGTCGTCCTTAAGGTCGTCACTGAACTTCGTGCATGACTCCTGGGTGAGAGAAAGCAGCAGGTCGAGATCCATCGCTTTGGGATAATCGATCTCCCCGTCCTTGATGACTACCTCGGCCTTGCTCGCTCCGCCTCTCGCCTCTGGACCGTAGCTCTGCGTCTGAACGGCGTTGTGCCCGTCATATATCGCCGCGGCCTCGGCGATGATCTTACCGGCGAGGATCAGTCCCTGGCCACCCGAGCCGCTCAGTCTGATATCATATCTGTCCATTATTCCTCCGGCTTCAGGCGCTCGATAAGTTTTGCGTACTGTTCGGTGTATTCAGCCTTCTCGATATCCTGCAGGACTCCCGTCCTGAACTTTCCTACACGCTCCTCGTCAGTCATCTTCGCCCACTTCTCGACCGTCACGACATTGTCCCGCAGCTGCTCCATCAACTTGACCGGGCTGGCCATATTGTTCCTGCGCCCGAACGCCGTCGGGCAGGGTGAGACGACTTCGACAAGAGAGAATCCGACCTTCTGCATCGCCTGCCCAACGACCTTGTCGAGCCTTTTTACATGATAGACATCGCCCCTCGCGACAAACGAGGCTCCGGCAGCCTTCGCCAGGCCGCTGATATTGAATGTCGGTTCGAGGTTGCCGAACTGCGCTGTCGACGCCTTCGCCCCTATCGGTGTTGTAGGCGAACACTGCCCGCCTGTCATCCCGTAGATGTAGTTGTTATAGAGGAGGACCGTCAGGTCTATGTTGCGCCTCGCGGCATGGATGAAATGATTTCCACCGATGGCGGTAGCATCTCCATCGCCCGTGATCACGATCACTTTAAGTTTGGGATTCGCCATTTTCACACCGGTCGCGAACGCGAGAGCGCGCCCGTGCGTAGTGTGCAGGGTGTTGAAGTCAAGATATCCAGGTGTGCGGCTCGAGCAGCCGATCCCCGATACTATTACAGTATCTTCCTGGGAGATACTCAACTTTTCGACAGTACGGATAAGTGACTTCATGACGATTCCGTGCCCGCATCCGGAGCACCAGATGTGGGGAAAGTTCCATTCTCTTACGTAATGGAGGTAATCGAACATCTAGACCACCTCCCTGATCTTCTCAACGAGCTGCTGTGGCGGAATCGGACTCCCGTCCACCCTTCCGAGTTTGTGGACCGGTACGCGGCATTCAGAGGCAAGTTTGACCTCCCGCGCCATCTGCCCGAGGTTGAGCTCCGGAACTACTATAGCCTTGACCTTCCGGGCCATCTCGAGGACAGCCTTCTCGGGGAAGGGCCAGAGCGTGGTCGGCTCGAGGAGCCCTACCTTGATCCCCTCTTCCCTGCACATCCTCACTGCAGCCTGTGCAGTCCTGGCGACCGAGCCATAGGCGAAGATGCCGATCTCGGCGTCGTCCAGCATAAGCTCGTTATTAACGACAATATCGTCCACATTCATCGTGATCTTTCTCGATAGCCTTTCGATAAGGCATGATATGTCATGCGGTTCGTTTGTCGGAAACCCTGTCTCGTTATGGCAGAGTCCTGTGACGTGGTACCTGTACCCTGTGCCGAACGGCGCGAGTACCGGAATGCAGCTGTCGGTGAGCTTGTAGGGCAGGTAGCTCTTCGGATCCCCGTCCGGCTTCACCCTGTCGACTACCTCGATCTCCGAGGCATCGGGGATGATCACTCTCTCCGTGGTGTGTCCCGTGATCTCGTCGAGCAGCAGGATCACAGGGGTCATATATTTTTCCGCAAGGTTAAAGGCGCGGATCGTCTGCTCGTAGGTCTCCTGAGCGGACTTGGCGGTGAGGGCTATCACTTCACGGTCGCCGTGGGAGCCCCACCTGGCCTGCTGTACGTCCATCTGTGCAGGTAGAGTAGGCATTCCGGTACTCGGTCCGCCCCTCATCACATTGACGATGACGCACGGTACCTCCGCCATGCCCGCATAGCCTATGTTTTCCTGCTTGAGGCTGAATCCTGGGCCGGAAGTAGCAGTCATCGATTTCATTCCAGTAAGGGATCCACCGATAATGGCTCCCATAGCGGCGATCTCGTCCTCCATCTGGATGAACTTCCCGCCGAGGCGCGGAAGCATCACTGACAGGTTTTCTGCTATCTCCGACGAAGGAGTGATCGGATAACCGGCGAAGAAACGGCAGCCAGCGGCTATCGCCCCTTCGGCACAGGCCTGGTTACCCTGCATCATCCTGATCTTGCCGGGACGGTCATTGCTCAAGACGTCTCTCCCCCTGGCATACGCGGAGCCATGGCCGCTCCGCTCGGTTCGCCGGTACATAAAAAAACGAGGCACCCCGAAAAGGGGACCTCATTCTACTGTAATCGCGAAATCCGGACAGCGCAACTCGCAGAGCATGCACTTGATGCAGTCATCGGGCCGGGCCGCTACGCACTTGCCGCCTACCATCTCAAGACAGTCCTTGGGACAGAAAGCGACACAGATCTCGCAACCCTTACACCATCGGGTGTTCACCGTGATGACTGCCGGCTTCTTTGAAGCCGACTGTTCACCGGACATTTGATACCTCTCCGGTACCGGCTATCACCTTGCAATACAATGATTTACATTATCGCTGCGGCCTAAATCCGCAAAGCGGTTAGAATATAAGAGATAGTGAAATTCTTATCAAGCCCTTTTTCGGCTATAACCGCTTTTTTTTGGAATAATTTACGGGGCCGACCCGACTGGACCGGCCCCGTCATTTCAAGCGCCTTGAAATACCTCCGAAAAGCCTACTGCAGCAGGTATTTCTCGAGGAAGAGCATCATCGAGTGCATCTGGTAGTCGCGATTGCTCTTCTTTCTGAATCCATGGCCCTCATCCATCGCGAGCAGGTACCACGCTTCGCCCCCGTTGCTTCGGATGGCGGCGAGCATCTGCTCCGCCTCAGTGGCTGGAACGCGGGGATCGTTGAATCCCTGGACGATGAACATCGGCTTTGTGATCTTGTGCGCATTCGTCGTCGGAGAGATCTTCTCGAGGTGCGCCCTCATCTCGGGGATGCGCTCATCGCCGTACTCGACTCTTCTGAGGTCGCGGCGGTATTCCTTCGTGTTCTCGAGGAAGGTGACGAAGTTGCTGATGCCGACGACGTCTATACCGCACTTGAGCCTTTCGTTGTAATGGGTCATCGCGGCGTAGACCATGTAGCCGCCGTACGATCCGCCATACACGCATATCCTCGACTTGTCGAGGTCGGGCTGCTTCTCTATCCAGTCGAGAAGGGCCCCGATATCGTATACGGAGTCTTCCCTCTTCTCCCAGTTGTCAAGCTGCAGGTAGCTCTTGCCGTATCCTGATGAGCCGCGGACGTTGGGAGCGATCACTACGATACCGAGATCGTTGATCATGTAATTGTAGGTTGCCGAGAAGTAAGGTGTGAACTGTCCCTCGGGCCCGCCGTGGATACTGATCAGTACGGGGTACGGTCCCTCGCCCTTCGTGGGCTTGAACATGAATGCGGGGATCTCG
The DNA here is from genome assembly GCA_964457905.1 of uncultured bacterium. GTDB lineage: Bacteria > Krumholzibacteriota > Krumholzibacteriia > Krumholzibacteriales > Krumholzibacteriaceae > JAUWCL01. The sequence continues at coordinate 15,668 of CAYWGA010000047.1, forward strand.
CGCTGCTTGCCGTCTACCTCGTCAAAGGTAGGGTAGTGGAAAAGCTCCGGCTTGGCGAACGAGTCGGTATCCAGTCCGCCGATCTCGCTGTATGTCCAGCGTTCGATCGACATGTCGCCGAGGTCTAGGACATAGACGTCGCCTGTCGAGCTCGGTGTGCTTATCGTCAGCGCCATCTTCGAGTCATCCGGGCTGAATGAGAGTCCACTGATGCTCCCAACGGGGAAACCCTCGACCGGTTTGTACTTCATCTTCTTCGTGTCCATCAGATAGAGCTTCGTGATGCCGTCCTCATTAGTCGTGAAGGCGAGGGTGCCGCGGTCATGGCTGATAGACATACCCGCAACATCCCACTGGATCTTCTCGGTGAGGATCTTCTGCTTCTTCTTGCCGAGATCGTAATACCTGAGGTGCTGGAACTCGGTGTCCTCATCGGATGAGAAGAAGACGCCTTTCCCGTCGGCGGACCAGATCGAACCACCATAGGCGATCTTCTTCTCCGAGGGATTCATCTGCTCCAGTTCGCCGGAGTCCATATCGAGGATATAGCCGTAAGATTCGTTGGCCGACACGTAACGGCCGACGAGAAGCTTCGAGTCGTCCGGTGACCAGTCCATCGGGAACCAGACGCCGCCCTCTTCGAGGACCGGCTTCGCCTCTTCGGGGTTTTCTATGGTAGATGAGTAAAGATCCCAGTCACGAGCGTTCCGCCTTGTCGTGTAATAGACGAACCGGTCGCCCTTGTTCGACCAGCTGAATCCGCCGTTACGCGACGTTCCGTCGGTGAGCATCGTGTACTTTGCCGTGGGTACGTCGAACCAGAAGATCTGGTAGGACTCTCCCCCGCCGACATCCTTGCCGAAGAGGAATCCCTTCTTCGTGCCGTCCGGACAGACCGATGCGCCGCCGACCGGCTCATTGAAGAAGGTGATCTGGCTGCGGGCGCCGCCAGGCTTCTTCACGAAATGGATCTGTGATGTCTCGCCAAACCTTGTGCCTATATAGATACCGGATCCATCAGCGGCCCAGCCTCTGACACCGGCGCCGCGAGTGTTCTGGTACTGGAAGATACGGTCCTTTAATGCCTGCGGGATCTCGGGGATACCCTCGATGACGAGGTTACCCTCTTCCCGTCTCTCGACCTTTTCCTGAGCGGAAAGGATCGCAGGGACGAGCAGCACGAGAACCAGAAGGACGGGGATCAGTCTTTTCATCCTGAAGCCTCCAGGTAAGATGTGAGAATGGAAAGGTAAAATGGAGCTGGTGATCGGAGTTGAACCGATGACCTACGCATTACGAGTGCGTTGCTCTACCAGCTGAGCTACACCAGCCCCCATGAGGTAATTGAATATATTATTACCCCTCTCCTTTTCAAGTCTTTTTTAGCCGATCGAGCCGTTTTGAGCCTGAACAGGTCGTTTCTTCTCGGCGCCTGTCTCGACAGGCAATGCATAACGGTTGTTCATTGAAATATTGGCGTTTTTATGATACCCTGTGAGTAAGGTTAACCTCTGATTTAATACAACTTTAGTGTACTTATATTTTTCACTGTTTCTCAAGGAGGGGACTCGTGAAATATTTCGCATGCCTTCTGACGCTCGCTCTCATCTTGCTTGGTTCTGTTTCCGATGTTTCAGCACGTGACACCCGCGATAACGGCCTTCGTTTTCACAAAGCTACAGCGGAGATCACTGATCCCGCTGATATCGATCAGGGCCTCAGGACCCTGATGACAGCTGCCGCGACCGACACCTACTGCATTGTCTGGTTCGATTTCGAATTCATGGACCTGCAGGGCTGGACGGTCACAGACAATACGGCACAGGTAGACACCTTTTTCCACGTCGATGATTTCGCCGGTCTTGGTGGAGGTGACTTCGGCCGCCTCGTGCCGATCGAAGGAACAAAGTCACTGTGGTGCGGCACCCCTCCAGGAACCGACTTCTACATGTGCTCGTGGTTCAATGCCCCCGGATATGGCAACGGCTGGAATCAGATATTTTGCTCGGACATCTTCCCCTTCACCGGCATACTGACCTGGTCTTTCACGGCTATCATCGACTCAGAGCCGGACTGGGACCAGACCCTTATCGAATACTCCGCCGGTGGCAACTGGGTGGAGATCACCCGTTACGATGGAGTCGACACTATCTACGCCGCCGAGCAGCTTCTTCTCGCTCAGGCTGCCACCAAGCTTCGTTACCGCTTCATCGCCGACGGCGCCTGGTCAGACCAGGATGGTCTCTACGACACCGATGGTGCCTGTATCATCGATGAGATTTCAATCAGTGATGTCGGCGGCTTGATCGACTATGAGGATTTCGAGAGTTATCCTTCGGGTGCCAGGGGAAATCTCGGCATCTGGCATACGACAATCGAGACCGCATTCGGATCATACGGCGGAACTGCAATAAACCTCATCGCCAAGGACCCGTGCAACACTAACTATGGCACACAGATTGTCTTCTTCCTCGGCTCTCCATACCCGAGCGCCGACTATCCCGGACTCTTCGACACTCCGTTCTGCACCGGCCCCGGCTATATCTCCGCTCCCTGCCAGGATGAATCGGTAACATCACCCATAATCGACATGATGAGCTACTCATCCTCATGCGATGAAATCCAGGATACGCCCATCCCTGCCGGCGACGCCGGTCAGCTTGGAGGCGCCGTCCTGAGGATGACGACATACCGCGATATGCCCCTGTCGAATCTCGTCTTTTACACCTGGTCGGTCCGGAACATAGTCGACGGGTGCCCGGGGCAGTGGATGGACCGTAACTTTGTCTATTACGGCGGTGACAAGGATTATATCTTCGGTGGCTATGACGTATCCGATCTCGTCGGGCCGCTGCCGATGCAGGTCACCGTCGGGGTATCCGATATGTGCGACGCCTGGTACGGAGTCTATGGCGACTGTGCGGCACATACTCCTTCACCCTATCTGGACAATGTCCGCATGTACCGCTACAAGACGATCGGCCCGTCATGGAGCGTCCGCAACCTCGACCTCTTTCAGGACACCTTCCCCCAGGAAGTCGAGGCAAGCAGTAACCCGATGGAAGAGTTCTGCCGCGCCGATATGTCTAACGACATCGCCCCTGGCGATGAGTTCACACGCATCGATCCTGGCGACTCGGCTGTCGTACAGGTTGCGTCTCCTCTCGCAGGCGGGCTTGATACACTGTCCACCGGTGAAGCCCGGGTCTACTGTCACATCAACACCAATTTCCTCGGCCCTGATGGGAAGCCGGACCTCTTCGGCCCGTCACTTGAGGGAACATACGGAACATACGTCAGTGACGACGGTAACTGGACTATCTTACTTTGCGATCCTGCCGCGACATCGGCAGGCAACATCGCCCCTGACAAGTACTGCATCGACCTCAACGACTCGCTCTTTACGCGTGGCTACGAGGTCGAGTACTACTTCAAGGCTTACGATCTCTTCGGTGATGCATCGACATACCCTGCCTCAGCCGAGGAGGCTGACGGCAACCGTCACGAGTTCACCTGCCTGCCGACACTGAGGGTCGTTCCGGGCGTACTGTACTGTGACGATTACCACAACCGGGGCACTTTCGAAGGCATGACCCAGCTCTATTACGACCATGCTATTCCTGCTGTCAAACCTTATGCTGAGCCTATGCCGGACAGGTACGACACCAACGGACCGTCCTCCGGTGTCAGCAACGGCATTGGCGCCTACACTTCGGTGACAGATGCCTCGTCGATATTCTGTACAGCCTACGAGAAGGTACTCCACGACTCCGGCAATCTCAACTCGGTAACGATTACCGAGGGTACAGAGAACTCCGACAAGTCGAACGATGCCCAGTTGCTCGTTGACTGGATGAATGTTTCCGAGCACAAGGTCGGACTCCTTGTAATGGGCGACCAGGTCGCCTACGACCTTTCAACATCCGCTGCTGCCGTCGCTCTCGAGCTCGTCAGCACCATATGCGGTGTTACGCTCGTAAACAGCAGTTACTACGACCTGACAGGAGGCCGGGAATCTGGGGGTGTCATAACACCTCTGATCACAGGTGTCGCGGGCGGACCTTACGATGGACTCTCTTATTACGCTTTCGGCGGATGCCCGATTATCGATGACAAGGACGTTCTCGAGATCACCGGCCCCGGCCAGTACGCACTGCAATACCCTGATTATAACAGTCTGGCGTATTTTGCCGGTATCTACACTGAGCAGCTCAACAATGCCGGCCAGCCTCTCAGGACTGTATGGGTCGGCCACAGTTTCATGGACATGAGAACTGTTGGAAACGACTTTCCAGTCAGGAATAAGTTTATCGAAAAAACGTATCACTTCTTCGAAAACGCTGTAAGCATGGATGTCACTGACGCCGAGCTGCCAAAGGCCTACGGCCTCGCGCAGAACTTCCCCAATCCGTTCAACCCGTCGACCAGGATACAGTTCGCGCTGCCGAAAAAGGGTCACGTGAGCCTGAAGATCTACAATGTGGCCGGGCAGCTGGTGAAGACTCTGCAGAACGGCGTCATGGACGCCGGTGCTCATGAGATATCATGGGATGGATCGAACAACCTGGGCAGCAGCGTCGCTTCAGGCGTTTACTTTTACAAGATCAACGCCGGCGACAGTTACGAGAACATGAAGAAGATGGTCCTTCTCCGGTAATGCTCTGTGAGTCAGTTCATCAATTCAACAGGCCGGGGAGTGATTCCCCGGCCTGTTTTCCAGATACCGGAAAAGAGTCATGACCTATGGTGTAATTCACAAGGTCTGCTATACTTAAATATACTCAGTGATAACTCGCAAAGATCCACCAGGGGAGGTTCGTCATGAAGACAGTCCGGAGGGCGCTGATATTGACATCAATCTTCATCCTTGTCGCTGCAGGAACAGAAGCCCGCGACAATCGGGATAAGGGGCTTCGATACACGGATCAGGCTGTTGAAGAGCGTGAATTTCAGAGCATCCAGGAACCTGCAATGATGACATCAACCTCTGCCGATACCTACTGCATCGTCTGGTTCGATTTCGAGTTCCAGAACTGGCAGGGCTGGACGAGCAGGGATAACACCGCACAGATAGACACATTCTTCCACGTGGATGATTTCGCCGGTCTCGGCGGCGGCGACTTCGGCCGCCTTTTCCCTCTTGAAGGTACCAGGTCACTGTGGTGCGGGACGGCTCCCGGGACCGACTTCTACATGTGTTCGTGGTTCAATGCACCCGGTTACGGTAACAGCTGGAACCAGATGTGCGTCTCTGAGGTCGTAGAGTTCAACGGGTTACTGAATTGGTCGTACAAATGCCTGGTAGACTCCGAGCCTGACTGGGACATGACATACATCGAATATGACGCCGGGGACGGCAACTGGACAGAGATCGTCCGTTACGATGGAGTCGACACAATTGTGGCGGAACACCAGCTTCTGCTCTCACAGGTTGCCACCAAGCTCCGTTTTCATTTCATAGCCGACGGAGCATGGTCCGACCAGGACGGCCTGTATAATACAGACGGCGCCTTTATCGTCGACAGCATCACTGTTAGCGATGTGAGCGGTATGATCGATTTCGAGGATTTTGAAGGGATCGCGGTTGGAGAAAAAGGAGATCTGGGCTTCTGGAACATTACTATAGAGGAGCCATTCGGTTCATATGCCAAGCTCGCGACGGGTATAATCGACAAGGATCCATGCGGTGACAACCTCAGCAGCCAGATTGTGTTCTGGGGCGAATATCCCAGTGCCGACTACCCGGGCATCCAGGATACGCCCTTCTGCACAGGACCCGGAGGGATATCGGCCCCCTGCCAGGACGAGAGCGTCACCTCCCCTGTCATCGACATGATGAGTTATTCCACAGCATGTGATGAGAACCAGGATGCCGCTATTCCTGTGGGCGATGCCGCTCTGCTCGGCGGCGCGATCCTCAGATTCACAGTGTACCGGGACATCCCGCTGTCAAATCTGGTCTTCTATAACTGGTCTGTCCGAAACATCATAGACGGATGCCCGGGCCAGTGGAAGGACCGCTCTTTCGTGTATTACGGAGGAGACAGGGATTACATCTTCGGTGGATTTGACATCTCCGATCTGGTCGGCCCTCTACCCATGCAAGTCACGTTCGGGGTAGCCGATATGTGCGATGCCTGGTACGGAGTCTATGGTGACTGCTCTGCTCATACGCCGGCGCCGTTTTTCGATAATGTCCGCATCCAGCGATACATGACAGCCGGCCCGTCATGGAGCGTCCGCAACCTCGACCTCTTCCAGGATACCTTCCCCCAGGAAGTCGAGGCGAGCGTCGATCCAATGGAGGAATTCTGCCGCGCCGATATGGCCAACGACATCGCTCCCGGCGACGAGTTCACACGCATAGATCCGGGCGACTCGGCTGTCGTACAGGTTGCGGCTCCACTTGCCGGCGGGCTCGACACTCTTGCCACCGGAGAAGCAAGGGTATTCTTCCATTGCAACGTTCATTTCCTCGGTTTGGACGGAAAGCCCGATCTTGCGGGACCATCACTTCAGGGAGGTTATGGAACGTATTTCAGTGATGACGGTGACTGGACGATCTTCCTCTGCGAGCCTGCCGCCACTTCAGCTGGCAACGTCGCCCGTGACAAGTACGCTATCGATCTCAATGACTCGCTATTTACCCGCGGTTATATGATCGAATACTACTTCAAGGCCTGGGATATTTCAGGGCTCCCTTCGACCTATCCCGCCGATTCTGAAGAACCTGACGGGGACCGGTATGAGTTCACATGCCTGCCAACCCTCAGGGTCATACCGGGTGAGCTGTACTGCGATGACTATCATAACAGGGGGACATTCGACGGACTCGTTCAGACATATTACGACCCCGCAACCAAGGCGACTGTTGCAGCCCCGATCGATATGCCGGACAGGTACGACACCAACGGACCTTCGTCCGGTGTCAGTAACGGCATCGGAGCCTACACTTCTGTTACGGATGCTTCGTCGGTATTCTGCGAGGCTTATGAAGCAATAACGATAGACTGCGGCGATCTCAACTCGGTAACGATTACCGAGGGTACCGAGAACTCCGACAAGTCGAACGATGCCCAGCTGCTCGTAGACTGGATGAACGTTTCCGAGCACAAGGTCTCACTCCTTGTAATGGGCGACCAGGTCGCCTACGACCTTTCAGGTTCGGCTGCTGCCGTCTCTCTCGAGCTCGTCAGCACGATATGCGGTGTTACACTCGTCGACGAGAGTTACTACGACATAACTGGCGGACGGAACGCTGGAGGTGTCATCTCCCCCCTCATCACAGGCGTATCAGGAGGCCCGTTTAATGGTCTCGTCTACAACGCATTCGGCGGATGCCCGATCATCAATGATTTTGACGTTCTCGAAAAGACCGGTCCAGGTCAGTACGCGCTGCAGTACCCCGAGTACAACAGTGAGCAGTTCTATGCGGGGATCTTCACGGATCAGATGAATGACGCGGGCCAGCCGCTCAGGACAGTATGGGTCGGACACAGTTTTATGGCTATTCGAAACGCGACAGGAGGAATCCTCGCCAGAAACCAGTTTCTGGCCGAGATCCGCCCCTTCTTCGAGATCGGATCTTCCCCCAATATCACAGACACGGAGCTCCCTAAGGCTTACGGCCTCGCGCAGAACTTCCCCAACCCATTCAACCCGTCGACACGGATCCAGTTCGCGCTGCCGAAAAAAGGGCACGTGAGCCTGAAGATCTATAACGTTGCCGGACAGCTGGTGAAGACGATGCAGGACGACGTAATAGACGCCGGCCATCATGAGCTTACCTGGGATGGTTCGAACAACCTTGGAAAGAGTGTAGCTTCCGGCGTTTACTTCTACAGAATCAACGCCGGCAGTGACTATGAGAATGTAAGGAAGATGGTTCTGCTGAGGTGATACCTGTCAGGATCAGCTCGTGATTATCTTTATTCAAGGGCGGCGAGTTCACCGCTGGGAATATCATATTTCTTCATGAGGGCCTGGAACCTCGGGTCCGGGCGCAGGATGTCGAACTGCGGATCGGCGTTGATCTGAGTCAGATCTCTAGGCACTGCCCTCCCTGCTTCTACCAGCCACTGCATCGCCAGTTCCGTGAACTCCAGGCTGGCGTAAGCCCTGGAGATCTCGTATGCCCTTAAGTTGTACCCTACATTAATACAAATAAGCGAATCCGCTTCGATCCCCTTGATCGTGAATGCTCGCCAGGATTTTTCATCACTGAAACCAGGATCATCCCCCCTCTCACGTATAATTTTCGCGGCCTCTTCAAAATTCTTTTGCTCGATGTATATCCATATGACCAGGGACTCACCAGTACCGGGGAACATCTCTATGTTCTGAAGTTCCTTCTCAAGAGCCTCATCAAACTGCCGGGCAATAAAAAGTACCCACGAGAGATTGAGATTTGTGTATTCGGCGACAGGTTCAAGACGGACTGCCTCACGGGCGAGAGCGACAGCTTCCGTAAATTCCCCGATCCACGTGAGAAAATTACCGGAATAAGCGGTCATCGTCTCAGGAGATCTGTCAAGTTCAAGCGCTTTGTTATACTCTCTTCTTACTCCATCGAAGTCGAGATCATGGATCAACAATTGACCCTGCGCTAGATATGCGTCAGGAAGGTCCGGATCGAGCTTTAGGGCCAGTTCGGCATCGGCCCTGGCAACTGTCATAAGACTATCCATCTTGGGAGTTATCACCCAGCGGAAAAAGTAAGCTATGGCATTCGCGCGCAGGGCGTACGCGGGAGCAAACGTAGAATCTATCTCTATAGCCCGGCCGGAGTAAAGCAGCACCTTGTCCAGAAGTGTGGACTTGGTCTTACCAAGCAGCTGACCGGAGTAGACCTGTCCGTACATATACGCTTCGTATGCTTCATCGGCGATCTTTCTCGAGGTTGTAAGTCTTGTTTCTTCTCTCTCAGTGATCTGCGCCCCTATCGTCCCGGCGATATTACGTGTGATCGTCCGATACAGATCAGGCAGTTCTCCGCGACTGCAGTCAAACTCCTCACTCCACAGTATCTGTTCCGGCACTGCCTGAATGAGCTGCACGGAAAGGTTCAGCCTGTCCCCGACCTCTTTCACCAGGCCGTATACAACAGCTCTGACATCCAGTTCACCGGCGATCTCCGAGGTCAATTTATCCGATTCCCCGTAGAGTCGGGCAGTGCGGTTCGAGATCACTCCTATCGAGCCGATATAACTCAACTCGCTGGTCAGTTCTCCAGTTATGCTTTCAGAAAGAATCTCCTCATCAGAACCTTCCGTTACAGTCTCGAAAGGCAGCACGGCTATGGGATACATAGCCTCGGCGCGTCCAAACCACAAGTACCAGGCCGTAATAACCACCAGGGCGGCGGCAGCGATTGAAAATAATGCCCGGATGACAATTTTCCTGCGTTGACGGATCATGCGCTTTCCGAGTTCGGTCCGTTTCGGGAGCAGGTCGAGCTGTTCGCGCAGTTCTTCGAGCGAATCCGCCATTTCCCGGGCTGTCTGGAAGCGCTTTCCGGCATCCTTCTCCATCGCTTTTGATACCAGCTGCTCCACCTCGAAAGGTATTGCGGTATCAACAGTGGATAGAGGCGCCGGATCCTCGTTCATAATCGAGTACATGATCGCAAGATGGTGGTCCGCCACGAACGGAGCTTTTCCCGTCAACATCTCATAGAGGACGGCGCCCAGAGCCCATACGTCTGTGCGGTTATCTATCCCGCCACCCTGAGCCTGCTCGGGAGACATGTATGCGGCGGTACCGAGCATCGTTCCGTCCTGAGTCAGGCGTGAGGCGCCGGAGATCATCGCCAGCCCGAAATCCATGATCTTCGCCGGTCCATCCGATACCAGCATGATATTGCCCGGTTTAATATCGCGGTGGATCACTCCGCTGTCATGAGCGCGGGCAAGACCTCTGGCGACCTCAGCGGCGATACGGAGGGCCTCGTTGACTTCAAGAGGGCCCCTTGCGAGACGTTCACTGAGGCTCTCGCCCTCATAGCACGGCATCACGATAAAGAGGCCGCCCTCTTCCGTCTCGTTTATCTCGTACACTGTGCTGATATTAGGGTGGTCAAGAGCCGAGGAGGCGCGAGCTTCCTGGATGAATCGCTTCTGGACATCAGGATCTGAGCTCATCTCCCGAGGAAGGAACTTCAGCGCTACGTGGCGGTGAAGCTTCTCATCATGGGCCTTATAGACAACGCCCATACCTCCTTCGCCTAGCTTGGAGAGGATCTCGTACTGGTTTATCTTTCGACCTATCATGGATTTGTCCCTTGAAGGTCAATGGTAAGTTATCAGGATTTGTCTGTCAAGAAGGGGAAAAGCGGCTATTTCAGCGCTTCGGCTCTCTTCGCGTGGTAGTCGCGGTAGAATCCTATTGTGGAGAATACTTCGGGGTCGATCTCTGGCTTGCCGCTGACTATAAGTTTCGCCATGTTCAGCCCCACTCCTGGGCCGAGCATAAAGCCCTGCCCGCACATGCCTACAGCGAGATACATCCCGTTCACCTCGTTCAACCTGTCGAGGATGATGATCCCGTCCGGGGTCATAGGGTACAGCCCCCTCCAGACCCGCCTGACCAGCATATTGCGAAGCCTTGGTATCAGCTCGATCAGCCTGCGTGAGATCACGGGCATGAACTCGGAGGTCACCGACTTGTTTGTTCCGACCATCGGTGATATCGGCGTGTAGCAGTAGATCACCTGGCCGCGGTCATTCTGTCCGAAGTAGAAGTTTGACGTCCTGCCTTCGGGGCCGGGCCTGATGTCGACGATCAGAGGATCGAAGAACCTCTCCATCGGAGCGGAGATGCCTGCCTCATGACTGTCCGGGACCACGGGGATATCGACGCCGGCCATCCTGCCAATATCAGCGGCCTGTCCACCCGCGGCGTTCACCACGACATCAGCGTAGTACTTCCCCCGGCTTGTCTCGACACCCTCTATGCGGCTACCGCTTCTCAGCAGGCCGGTCACCGGTTCGCCGAACCTGAATTCCGCCCCCCTGTCCCGGCTCTCTTTCCAGAATGCCGCCGCAGATTTCAGCGGAGAGACCTGGCCGTCATGCGGAGAGAATGTGCCGCCTCGAAGGCCGACGGGATTGATGCCCGGCACGAGCTGTATTATCTTCTCCGGTCCGACCCAGTCGATGCTGAGTCCGAAACTCTTCTGCACGGGCAGGAGCTCCTTGAGCTTCTCCTCGTCTATCTCACGGTAAACGGGGAAACAGTACCCGCCGTTTATCCATCCGATATCGGTGCCGTGTTTTTCTTTCCAGGTGGAGAATATATCGAGGCTCTCGAGGCATATGGTTATCTTCGCCGGATCGGAGTGGGTCGCCCTTACTCCGCCGATCGCGGCCTTGTTCTGTCCCTGTCCGGCTGAATGCTCACTGTCGAGGACGAGGACCTTCAGTCCCTCCAATGTCAGGAAGTAGGCGATCGGACAGCCGACACTGCCGGCGCCGATTACTATCGCGTCATACTTTGCCAGGCTCACTTCCCGTCACCCCCCTTGATTCCTGCGAACGCTGAGAGCGGCACCTCGGCTACGAACGGCCTCTCGGTCGGAAGGGTCACATCATCAAGATCGATCCCCTCTTCGCGGTAAAGGCGCAGGATCAGTTCCGTGCATGTCTTGCCGCCGCAGGCTCCCATCCCCGTCCTTATCGTAGCCTTGAGGATATTCATATCGAGAACACCTGCTCTTATCTCACCGCGCACTT
>CAYWGA010000048.1:0-19034 GCA_964457905.1 uncultured bacterium
TCCCCCGCGTCCGGAAGCGTATCGGCCAACGCGTTCCCCTCGTATCGCATGATATAGAGACGCCAGGCCCTGTCGGCCTCCTGGAAGTCGATCCCGTAGACATCCTTGAATCTCGCGCTGAACGGCCCGGGATCGATTATACCGCTCGTTTCAGCGTAGAGTTCCTTGTATGTATCCAGTCCATATTTTTTAATCAGATATTCGACGAATGACGCCCAGGCCGGGACAACGACCGTAGCATCTAGCTGGCGCCACTTGTCCGGGTGGATCGTCTTGTGCAGGGCGGGGATCTTCTGCTCGAGCAGGAACCGCTTGCATCGGGTATTCATATCCCAGTGATTGTACCGGGCCCTGTAGTAGAACACGAATCCCTTCGACATCCCGATCGGGGGAAACCCGAGATCGTAGAGGATCAGGTGGATGATCTCGTGGTCGTTGAAACTCAGGACATCATGAAGTTCCTTTTTATCCCAGCGGGCCGCGGTCCTGTACTTCGGCTTCTGGAGGACCTTCATGAAGGTAGCCTCGTCGGGATAAAGGTAGTAGTTTATCTGTCCCTCGATCTTCTTGATCCCCGCATCCTTCGCGATGCTCTCGAGCAGATCTGTCTCTCTCTTCATATCCTCAGGCGGGAAAGGATGACCCTCGAACCAGTTATATGTGATGAATTTTGTTTTCTTCGAGATCCACTCCACCTTCTCCTTGATGACGAGGCTCACATCGTCGAAGTAGATCGTCCCTGTCATCTGGTTGAGAAGGCCCAGCTCGACGATGTACGCATTATCCGGCACAATCGTCTTCTCCCTGGAGACGGCCCACCCGCTGGTCCCCATCCTCTTCCTCGACCAGGCATCCGCGAAGTACCTGTCAACGAGCCTGTTTCCATCCTTGTCGAGGAACCGGAGATAGACACCTGCATTATCATCCTGCCCCTGGTTCTGCTTGATATTCTCGGTCATTATCCTGGCCGAAAAGAGGATCTCGTGTCCCGGCCGCACGGAGAACCGCTGCGTGGCGGCCATAAACCTCTCCGTATCGAAGAGTCCGCGCAGATAGAGAGAGGTCCCGCCGGCTTCCGTCTTGTCGCTCTTGCCGTAGAAAGTGATCTTCGTGCCTCCACCGGAGAAGATGCGCATCGTCCACCCTGCAGGCTTGTAGCCGTTCCACTCTTCCATCCCCCCGTTGACGATCAGATTCACTTCGGTCTGCATCTCGGGAAGGGTCTCGGTAGATCCCACTATCCTTTTCTCTCCTGCCCTCTCTCTGTCCTTCTCTCCACCGCCGCATCCGGCGATGAGCAGAACTGCTGCTGCCACTACTATAGATGTCTTCCAGGTCTGTTTACGCATCGAGTCCTCCTTGTTTCCCGTATTATACTCCCGGAGAAACAATTCATTCCATTCCCGCGAAAATCAGGCCGGACCCGATCTCCCGCGCTGTGGAATCTTTACTTTTCCTTGTCGTTTCTGGAACCGAACTGGTTCCAGTTCGTCGCCATCTCGTTCAGTGACAGGCGTACCATCTCGTTCACGGTGTCCTTCTGGAACTTTCCGCTTTTGAGCTTTTTGCCTGCCTTCACGCCAGTAAGGATCTCTATCCCCTCATCGACATGCTTGACGGAATATATATGAAACCTTCCTTCAGCGACAGTGTCGACCACTTCCTGGTCGAGCATCAGGTCGGATACGTTCTGCCAGGGGATGATGACTCCCTCGCTTCCCGACAGGCCCCTCGCCTTGCATACGTTGTAGAATCCCTCGATCTTCTCGTTGACCCCGCCTATCGGCTGGATCTCGCCCTTCTGGTTGATCGAGCCGGTAACGGCTATATCCTGCCTGATCGGGAGGTTCGCGAGGCTCGAAACTATGGCGTACAGTTCGGTGGAACTGGCGCTGTCGCCGTCGACTCCACCGTATGACTGCTCGAAACAGAGGCTCGCGCTCATCACGATAGGGTTCTCCTGCCCGTACCTGCTCCTCAGGAACCCCGAAAGGATCAGGACCCCCTTGTTATGCGAACTTCCGCTGAGGTCGGCCTCTCTCTCGATGTTGATAACGCCCTTGTTGCCGAGCGAAGTGACCACGGTGATCTTCGACGGTTTGCCGAACATATAGTCGCCCAGGTTGTAGACCGAGAGTGCGTTCACCTGTCCGACGACTGAGCCTGATGTATCGATCATCAGGGTCCCGTCATCTATCCTCTCCTGGATCTTCTCCTCGAGCATATTGGCACGCTTGATCCTGTGCTGGATCGCCAGGTCGACATGCTCTCGGGAAGCGACCCTCTTGCCCGCTTTTCCCGCGTGATAATGTGCCTCGCGGACTATATCCGAGATGAGGCTGAACCTCGTCGAGAGCTTCGTCTGCCTTCCGGCGACACGGACCCCATACTCTACGACCGCCGCGACCCCGTCGGAATCGAACGCCTTGAGGTTCTCCCTGTCGGAAAGACCCTTGATGAACCCGGCGTACTGTTTTATGACGGCGGCCCTGTTGTCGACCTCGCGGTCGAAATCGGCCCTTATCTTGAATATCTTCCTGAAATCCTCATCATGCTGATTGAGCAGATAGTAGAGACGCGAATCTCCGATCAGTACTATCTTGACCTTCACGCACATCGGCTCCGGCTTCAGCGCCGATGAACTCATCATGCTCCACTGGTCGTAGTTCTGGATCACCGCTTCACAGCTTTTCAGGGTCCTCTTGAGGTTCTGCCAAACCCCCGGCTCGATGAAGGTATCGAGCGCGTTCATAACGAGATACCCGCCGTTCGCCTTGTGGAAGGCGCCGCCGCGGATGCTCATGTGGTCCGGGTTCGACCATCCCGAAGGAGTGAAATCCCTCTCTATGACCCCGAATACGTTGCGCAGGCTTGGAAAGTTCTCAGTAACGACGGGCGGCGCTGTCGTCTCGGAGTTGTCGACTACGACGTTGACCCTGAACTCGCGGAACGGATCATCCATGTGTCCGTCCTCGGCGGCGAATTCCGCCAAGATCTCCTTGCGCTCCTCCTCGTCCTTCGCGCGGAAGAGATCGAGCCGTTTCATGATCTCTTTTTCGATCAGCTTCAGCGTCTTACTCAGCGGTTCGCTTTTATACTTCTTGTCAATATCGATGATCATCTCGTGGATCGCCGGCTGAACGACATCGATGTCGAGCTTCTCGAGCTTCTTCTTGAGGTTCCGCTCGAGCTCCTTCATCTTGTCATAGATCGTCGTCATCTCCTCGCTGAGGACCTCGGCCGACTCCTTCATCTTCTCGAAATCTTCCTTGGAGACCTTTCCCTCCTCGACGAGCTGCGTGAGGGCCGCGTAATCAACAGGATTGCCTTCGACGACCGGCACGAGCTGCGGCTTCATGACAGGACCGACCTGCATGCTGACCATCGCGAAGCCTTCCTTGCCGATCTTATCCTCGAATGCCGAGCCCACCTTCTTCTGCTTCGACTGCATCGAATCGATCAGACGTTTGCGTCGGTTCTGATAGTAGTCCGACTTGAAAAGCGCCGGGATATTCTTCTTCAGGTCGTGGATGAGGCCGTCCATATCGCCGGCGAGCTGGTTCCCCAGCCCCGCTACGAGCTCGATATAGACCGGGTTGATCGGATGACGGAAGTTGTACATGTAACAGATATCGGGCGGGATCGGATCCTTGCGCTCGAGTTTCTCGAGGAGATGCTTGATCGTCGACGTCCGCCCCGTGCCGACCAGACCCGTGATGAATATGTTGTATCCCCGGTGCTCGAGTTCGAGCCCCATCTTTATAGCGTGAAGGGCACGGTCCTGTCCGATGATGTCGGTGCAGGGCTTGATATCGTTAGTAGTCTTGAAATCGAGGTATTTGCCGGGGCATTTCCATCTGAGCTTTCCAACCGGTAGTTCTTTCAGCCTGGGTGCATCTGCCATCATTTTCCTCCGGACGGTCCGTGTTTTTATCGGCGGGGGCTGCTGTTAACGTGAAAAGCAGTCTAGATGTTTTCTGTCGGGCAGTCAAGCGGGGGGTTCTATTACTGCCGCCTGATAACGACGGCGGTCGTATCGTCCTGCAGCCTTACGCTGCCTGCAAAATCCCGGATCTCGGTGAACAGGCCCCTGATGATCTCGTAGGCGGGAGAATCGATGTTTGACTGCACGAATTCGATGAGGCGGCCCTCGTCGTATATATCCCCGTCGGCATTTGTAGCCTCGAGGATCCCGTCGGTGAAGATGATGAGAAGGTCGCCCGGGTCCATGAAGGCGAATCCGCGGTTGAAATCTGTATCCTCGAGAGGCCCGAGGATCGTTCCGCCGATATCGAGTCTTTCTATCCGGTCAGCTTTGAAGAGTATCGGAGTCGGGTGCCCCGCGTTGACATAGACAATCGTCCCGCCGGGCTCGAGTTCGCCGTAGAAGAGCGATATGAACCTCGTCGAGAGCCTGCTCCGGTAAATCACGGAGTTGAGCTTGCGCAGCACGCTCGAGATCTTCATCTCCTTCTCCATGCCCATCCGCAGCCCGGTCACGACATCACGGGCCAGCAGCGCGGCGGGCAGGCCGTGGCCGCTCGCATCGCCGACAGCGAAGCTCAGCACACCCTCTTTGAGGACGGAGAAATCGTACAGGTCGCCGCCGACCCTCTCGGCAGCTTCCATCCTGCCTGCGATCTCGTACCCTTCGAAATCTGGCTCGATCCTCGGAAGAAGGCTCATCTGGATCTCGTACGCTTCCTGCATATCGGCGGAGAAACGGCTCGTCGAGGAGCTGAAATTCAGGGTCGAACGTATCGTATTGAGCGAGAACTCGAGTGTCTCGCGGACCCAGCCATCCTCGAGCATCATCACGAGGAGATACTCGTCGTCCTCGGCAAAAAGGACAGCGACGCTGTTTTTGCCCCAGGGAGGATCGACCGTGTCGACGAAGATATAGTTCTTGTGGCGCGACAGGAGCTCGATAGCCTCGTCGTCCACGGGGATCGATGCAGGATATTTCTCGGCCCCCGAACCACTCAGCTGGTCCGTCTTCTTATATGTCTTCCCGGAGAGGCGGTAGATACAGCCGCTCTTTATGCCGAGATCCTCTCCGACCGACTCGACGAGCTCGTCGAGGACAAGGGAGAGCATCTCCTTCATCGACATGCCTTCGCCTATCCGCGTCAGAAGAGCGTCGAGCTTCCTGTAGAATGCTTTGGGTTGAAATACTTCCGGTTCCATTCTGCGAATATACCCCGGAATGGGCGTCCCTACCAAATAAACTTTACGTTAAGGTGCGTATTTAATATTATTTCCGTGTACAATACCTGTGTACCAGCCGATTTATACATGGAGGGAAGACGATCATGACCAGCAGAAGAGAATTTCTCAGGATCCTCGCGGCAGGGGCCGCGGGAGCGATGCTTCCCGCCAGTCGACTCGGAGCCCTCACTCCTCCTCAGGCCGCACCGGGGACATTCGGGGTAGCCAGAGGCGCCGACACAGCGGCGATCGTACGGAAGGCCGTCGAACTCGTTGGCGGCATGGGTTCGTTCATCGAAGAGGGCGATGTCGTTTTCGTAAAACCGAACATATCGTGGGACAAGAAGCCCGAGCAGGCCGCCACGACAAATCCGCTTGTCGTCGAGACTGTCGTGAAGATGATCTCTGAAGCCGGCGCGAAGAAGATCATCGTAGCCGATAACACATGCAACGACGCGAGACGGACATACAAGAGAAGCGGGATCAAGAAGGCTGCCGAGGATGCCGGCGCAGATGTCCCCTTCATGGAGCAGCGCAGGTTCGTCTCGACGAACCTCGGCGGCACAGTGATGAACGACTGGGAAGTCTACCGCGAAGCGATGGAAGCGGACAAGATCATCAACCTTCCTATCGCCAAGCACCACGGACTCTCCGATGTCACTCTCTCGATGAAGAACCTCATGGGGCTGATCGGCGGAAGACGCGACCTGCTCCACCAGAACCTTCCCGAGTGCGTCGTCGACCTGGCCGCCTACTTCAAACCGACTCTCAATATTCTCGACTCGGTGAGGCTGCTGAAGGCGAACGGCCCGCAGGGCAGCACGCTCAAGGACGTCGTCGAACTGAACACTGTCGCGGCGAGCGTCGATCCGGTAAAGATAGACGCGTTCGGCATCTCCCTCTTCGGGGACGCGATATTCAGCAACGACCCGGCGGCGTTCCCTCACATTCAGGAAGCGATCAAACGGGGACTCGGCACTGCCGATTTCGCCGGTAAAGGATACATGGAATCCAACCTTGGATAGGTGATATGAAAAATCTCAGAAGAATCTCGCAGATCCTGTTTCTCGCGCTCTTCTTCTTCCTGCTCATCCAGACCGAGTACAAAGGCAGCGACGAGCTGCGCTTCCCGGTGAAGTTTTTTCTCGATTTCAGTCCCCTGATCGCGCTGAGCACGATCCTGGCCACACATGTGGTCAAGGCGGCCTTCCTCTTTTCGCTGATCACGGCCGTCGTGGCGATATTCTTCGGAAGGGTTTTCTGTGGATGGGTCTGCCCGCTCGGGACACTCAACACGATAGTCGGCTGGTTCAGGATGAGAAGGGGCAGGCCGACACCGAATGACGGCAGGTTCCCCCGCCTGAGACCGGTCAAATACTTCATCCTCGTATTCATACTGGTGGCAGCTGTCTTCGGATGGAACACCGCCGGCATCCTCGACCCTATATCGCTTACGATCAGGTCGCTCGCCATAGGGTATAACCCCGGAGTCAATCATATAGTACGCTCGATACTCGACGCGGCATACAACCTCGATATGCCCGGCATCTCTCCGGCAGCGGATGCCGTCTACTCGGTAATGGTCGGAACTATCCTCGCATTCGAGCAGCCCGTCTTCAGGCAGATGATCCCGATTGCGCTGATATTCTCCGTGATACTGGGACTGAACCTTCTCGCGCCGCGATTCTGGTGCAGGTATCTCTGTCCGCTCGGAGCTATGCTCGGTGTCATCGGCACGAAACAGATGATGGCACGGGTCGACGTCAGCGCGGAGAAATGCGTCAAATGCGGCACCTGCAACAGGACCTGCCAGGGAGACGCCACTCCGTTCCCGCCGGGCCAGTGGGCCAGCAGGGAATGCCTCGTCTGCTACAACTGCAAGGATGTGTGCCCTGTCACCGCCGTCTCGATCCACCCGACGATGCAGAAGACCGGCGAGGGTAATGTCGACCTCGAGCGCCGCTGGCTCCTCTCCACCGGAGCAGTAGCGCTACTCTCCGTACCCATCGTGACGCTCGGCGAACACCGCGAGCGGGTCCATCCCGAACTGATCCGTCCTCCCGGCGCGCTGCCCGAGAAGGATTTCGTAAAGACCTGCGTCAAGTGCGGCGAGTGCATGAAGGTATGCCTGACTAACGGGCTCCAGCCGACGTTCCACCAGGCCGGCCTCGAAGGGCTGTGGACACCGATGCTCGTCCCGAAACTCGGCTACTGCGAGTACCACTGCAACCTCTGCGGCCAGGTCTGCCCGACCGGCGCTATCCAGCCCCTGCCGATGGAAGAAAAACAGAAGACGAAGATCGGCCTGGCGACATTCGACAGGAGCCGGTGCATCCCGTATACATACAACCGCAACTGCGGCGTATGCGAGGAACACTGTCCTGCTCAGGGCAAGGCCATAAGGTTCACTAATGAGGAATCTGTCGACAAGAGGGGTCGGACGTTTACCCTGAAGAAGCCTTACGTGATCCCCCAGATCTGCATCGGCTGCGGTATCTGCGAGAACAAGTGTCCGGTGGTTGACATCCCGGCGATCAGGGTCTCCCCGATCAACGAGAGCCGCCATGATGCGAGGCTCTACCTGTAGCTGGAAAAATCAGTCTGCCTTCATTCCCGCGAGCACACCGACGTGTGCCTCGACCGAATCGGCCAGGGCGTCGAGGTCGTATCCACCCTCCAGAAGCGAGAGTATCTTTCCGCCGCAGTGCTTCTCCGCGACCGTGGAAAGCATCTCCGTCATCTCGGCGTACATCCCCGTCGATAGCATCGCCCCGGACAGGGGATCATCGGCATGAGCGTCGAATCCTGCCGAGATAAGGATCATCCCTGGCTCGAACTCGTCAAGCGCGGGAAGGATCCTCTTCTCGAACTCTTCCCTGTACTTGTCGTCGCCGGCGCCTGACCCCACCGGAACGTTCAGGGTGTAGCCGGTGCCCTCTCCGGTGCCGACCATGTTGTAGTGGCCGGTGCCCGGATAGTGCGGGTACTGATGGAGGCTGATGTACAGCACCCTCGGGTCATCGACAAACATCTTCTCGGTACCGTTGCCGTGATGAATGTCCCAGTCGACGATAGCTACGCGATCGAGCCCAGCCTCGCTGGTAAGCCATCTCGCGACGACAGCGATATTGTTGAAGAGGCAGAATCCCATCGCCCTTCCGGGCTCTGCGTGATGCCCCGGCGGCCTGACGGGACAGAAGGCATTGGTGAACCTTCCCTCAAGTATATCCCCGGCTGCCTGCACACCGGCTCCCGCCGCGTGAAGCGCCGCCTGCGGTGTGTCCCGGGTCGCGACGGTATCGCCCCAGTCGAGGACGACTGCTTCGTCGATCTCGAGCGAGAGGATACCGTCGACATATTCACCTTCATGCACCGCGGCGATCACGTCGCGTTCGGCGGGAAGGGCCTCTATGAACTCGAGTCTGTCGGTAAAGGGGCAGTTTCTCAGCCTCTCGATCACGGCCCGGTATCGTGAAGAACCCTCGACATGCCCGTACCCATCGAGGTGCTTTCCGAAAAGATCGTGATAATAGATTCCTGTCATGTTCAAATCCTCCCGCCTGTCAGCCGGCTCCGCCCGTCAGCGGAACAAACCTCACAGCGATCAGGCCCTCGTCCTCGAATTCCCCGCCATGGCGAACGATCCTGTGGATGTACTGAGCCGAAGTGCCGACCGGAATGACGAGCCTGCCCCCATCGGCGAGCTGATCCTTCAGCGCCGGCGGCACCTGCCCGGGCGCCGCGGTGACTATGATCGCGTCGAACGGGGCCTCTTCGGGCCATCCTTCGCGGCCGTCCCCCGTCCTGAACTCTATGTTGGTGTATCCCCTCTCAGAGAGGGTCCCCCCCGCGCGTTCAGAAAGCTCGGGGATTATCTCGACAGTAAAGACCGTACCGGTCAGCTCGGCCAGAACGGCTGTCTGGTATCCGCATCCCGTCCCGATCTCGAGGACACGGTCGCCCTCACGCAGTCCGAGAAGATCGGTCATGTAGGCTACAATGTATGGCTGGGAGATTGTCTGCCCGCATCCTATCGGCATGGGGCCGTCGTTGAAAGCAGCCTTGCCGTCTTCGGGCCTCACAAAAAATTCGCGGGGCACCTCGCGCATCGCTGAGAGGATCCGTTCATCGGAGATGTCCCTCGAGGCGATCTGGGTCCTGACCATCTCCTCCCGGCCGCCCCTGTTTTCGATGCGCTGGTCCTCTGTCACGCGAGCGTCTCCTCTATCTTCTTCTCGGCCGCGTCGAGCGCCTCTTCCATCTTCGAAGGATCGCCTCCACCGCCCTGAGCGAAATCCTTCCCTCCTCCGCCCTTTCCGCCGATCACGGCGGCTGCCTCCCTGAGGGCGGCGCCCATATCCGTATCGATCCCGGGACTGCACGCGAATACCAGTCCCGGAGCGGGAGAGATGATCCCGAAGAGGATTATATTCTCGCCCGATTCCCTGACCTTCGTCGCCATCTCCCTGACATCGCCCGGCGAGGCCTCATCAAAGACCTTCCGAACGAGACCGTACCCGCCGATCTCACCTGTCGGCTTCCCGATCTCCTCCGCTTTGTAGCCGGCAAGTTCCCGCGACAGCGCGTCGCGTTCCTTGCGCAGAGATTTGTTCTCGGTGACGAGCTTTTCAGTGATGCTGCCGAGTTCGCGCCAGTCGGTGCTCATCTCATTTCCAACGGCAGTCAGCACTCCATGCTTCTCGCCGTAATCGCCGAGGGCCCTGCCACCGCAGAGGAACTCGATGCGAGTGCCGCCCCGGACCTTCTCGGTACCGGTGATCTTGATGATACCGATCATTCCCGTCGAGAGGCAGTGGGTCCCGCAGCAAGTCGAACTGTCGGTCTCCTCTATCTCGACTATGCGGATGCTGCTAACCCCATCGGGGAGCCTCGACCTGACACCGTCACCGCTCTCCTGCGCCGATTCGTATTCATCCCGCGTAACGACCCTCGCGCCTATCTCGAGGTCCTGGAAGACGGCGGCGTTCGCCTCACGCTCAGCCTTCGCGATCATCTCGTCCGACGCCGCGCCGCTGAGGTCGATCGTGCTCGCCTTCTCCCCGAGATGGAACCCGACTGTCATCAGGCCACCGAGTGAGACGAATACACGTGAGAGCAGGTGCTGCCCGGTATGCTGCTGCATGTGATCGAAGCGCCGGGCCATGTCGACATGCCCGTTGATCTCATCGCCCACCTCCAGTGCTCCCTGTACTAGATGGCAGACACCCGAATCATCCTCGCTCACCGTTGTGACCTTGAAGCCTCCAAGGGTACCCCGGTCGTCGGGCTGCCCCCCGGACTCTGGATAGAATAGCGTCCTGTCGAGCCATACCTTCCGCTGCCCGTCCCCCGCATCCTCGACCTTTATTACGGTTGCCGTAAAATCGCCCTGAAGGGGGTCCGACAGGTATCCCCTTTCCATTTCATCCATATCGTTTCACCTCTGAGAAGATCTGAAGAATACAGTCAGCGGTAGAACCAGAACCCGATCACCGCCGCCACCGCGATCGTGTATATCGGATGTACCTTGAAGAAGAAGACCACAATGAATGCGGCAAGCGCTAATACGAAGGTGTCCCATGAGAACACCGCCCTCGGGGCGAGATTGGCCACCGTTACGAGCAGAAGTGCGATGACGACGGGCCGCACACCCCTGATGATGCTCTGCACAGATGTGAGATGCTTGTATTTAAAATAGAGGACAGTAAAGATGATGATCAGAATGCTCGACGGGAGGAGCATCGCTCCGATAGCGACGAACGCCCCGAACGGTCCGCCGACCTGCAGCCCGATACTGAGAGCCATCTTCGTAGCGACCGGCCCGGGCAGAGTGCTCGCCATGGCGATCACATCGATGAACTGCTCAGAGGTCAGCCAGCCGTAATTCTCGACGACCTCTTTCTCGATGAGCGGAAGCATCGCCGGGCCCCCTCCATAGCCGAAGAGCCCGACACGAAGAAAAGCCATGAAAAGATCCAGGTACATCAGCGTTACCTCTTGACCAAGTCCCACAAATCAGGACGACGAACCGGATTGTCGGATTCTAAAGAAATCCCGCCCCCGCGACAACCGAATTATACCCCGCTCCATATCCGGTTGACCCCGGCGGCCCGCGCGATTACTCTCCGGGAACAGGAAGCTGAACGCATATGAATAACAGGATACTCTGCATAACTACTGCGCTCGCCGCGCTGATCATACTCTCCGCTCCGGCCGGAGCGTTCAGGGGAGATGGCCAGCCCGTGCTCGGCATAGCTGTATACGGCAACTACAACATAGATCGCGATCTGGTCGTCCGTGCGTTCGGACTTGCAGCCGGGGACACCTGCACCGCGGACGCGGTCAGTGAGGGCCTCACGAGAGTCAAGGCTCTCTCAGGTGTCCGGTACGCCTCACACAAGCTCAACGTAGACAGCGAGGAACGCGGAGTATTCATCCTTCTGATCCTCGAGGAGGAGAGGACCTGGACGATATACCCGCGGATCAACAGGAACTTCGCCGACAAGATCGCTTTCGGCGCCGCCTTCAGCGAGACGAACCTGCGGGGAAAAAATGAGCAGCTCTATCTCTCCGCGATGGTGCATGGCGCCCTGATCCTCCAGGCGAAATGGATGAAGCCGCGAGCGTTCGGGGCGGAAAGGCTCAGCGCCGGTATAAAGGCCGGGTACCGTGGCTACCACTGGCCGTACCCCTCCTTCGAGCAGATAATGGTAGATGACAAGATCAAGTGGTTCGAGGGATACCTCTCATTCAACTACAGGCTCGCCGAAGGGCTCTCATTCTTCCTCGACCCCGGCCTCGACGTGATCAGCGCCGGCGATCCGATGCTGGAGGGCCAGGGAGAGGGCCCTGTCCCCGACGCCCCGAGCGGCACGCTTTTCACGGTCAGCACAGGCATGAACTTCTCCCGGCTGGACCAGATTTTCTACCCCGAATCAGGGATTCAGATAAGCGCGACCGTAAAGAGCTGGGGACTGCTGCAGAACGATCCAGCGTTTACCAACACGAGGCTGTTTGTCGACGGAACAGGATTTCTCGACCTCGGCCGCCCCCTTCTCTCCATAAACGCCAGGAGCGCGATCAACGAAGCCGGTATCCCCGCCTACCTCTACGAGCACCTCGGCGGGACATCGACGATAAGGGGATACGAGTTCGGGCTCTTCTACGGGGAGAACAGCGCGCTGATCAGGACCGACCTCCGTGTGCCGCTGAACTTCAGCGAGCTCTCCGAACTGGGTAACCCGATGATCCTCGTCGACATGAGTGTCTTCGTCGATACCGGCGCCACCTGGAACAACAGCGAGACTCTAACCACGGAACTCTTCTACAGCGGAGCGGGGCTGGCGATGAGTTTTATAGTGAAGGAAGGCTGGCTGCTGAAGTTCGGATATGCCTGGCCGATGGATCCTGATGGCCGCTGGTTCTTCGATATCGGCACTATGTTCTGATCGATCTATCCGCTCTCAATCACATCCCGAAAAAGTGAACGGCTGCGACCATGGCCCCGCCTGCGGCGAGGGGAACGGTGATGTTGTCATCGAGGTAGGGGATGTCGAACATCTCGACAATGGCTCCGACAACCGCCCCGGCTGCCGCGACATGAACCGACCTGACGAAGATGAAGATAAGGCAGAAGGCGACGGTGGCGTTGGTCAGCCCGCCCTCTATGCTCTTGCCGCCGATCCTGAGCTTTCCGTACCTGCGCCCCACTATCGCGGCCATGGGGTCGCCGGCAGCGAGACTAATCACTCCTCCAATAGCGGCATAGACGGGAAATATCAGGACACAGACAAGAAGCGATGCAGCATAAAAAAGCGAGGTCGTCGGTCCCTTCTTCTCCTTATCAGAGGTGAGGAACCCGAGGTGCTGCCAGAAGAGACGCTTCCCTCTCCTGCTGAAGAAGCGGACAACATCGATGGCGATCATAAGGGCAAGGCCGGCGACCAGTATCAGTATGGCCCACTTCTTCGAGGGATCGAAGATGACGAGCGCCGCCACCACGACCGCCCCGCTGCTGAAATGCCAGAGCTTTCTGTGGTAGTTGGCGTGCGTGCCGGGCTTCGGAGCGCTTTCCGGATCCCCGTCTCCACCGGCCCAGTCATATTTCCCGTTTCGGTCAGTCATCATGACCCGCCTGTCTGTCTCCGGACAGCTGTGATGCCGAGGTTCAGTAAGACCATCCAGAAGAATATCCACTGCCCCCACCTTGTGTACGGGGTCCGCCCCGGCATTGTATGGACAGGCACGAGAAGCATCCCTTCGACATCCAGATCTATCGACTCGACGATCCGCCCAGCAGGGTCTATCAGCATCGAGATCCCGGTGTTCGCGGAGCGAAGAACGGTCACCCCGTTCTCGATCGCTCTCTGTACCGCCGACTCGCTGTGCTGAAGAGGTCCTCTCCCGCCGCCGAACCATCCATCGTTTGTGATATTGACGAGAAAATCGGCACCGAGCCTGACATAATCCCTCGAGTATCCTGAAAATGTCGATTCAAAACATATCAGTGACCCGAACTTCCCGGCAGGGGATTCGAAGATCGTCTGCTCCTCTCCCCGCTTGAAGTTCGCCTGTCCGAAATCCATCCGCTCGAGGAATCCGAACCAGCCGCTGAAAGGGATCCTCTCTCCGAACTGAAGGAGGTTGATCTTGTCATACTGTTGCGCCAGCTCGCCGTCGCGGGTAAACATCCCCGACGAGTTGAACGAGCGCCATCTCTGATCCTCCTGGATATGCCTGATATACCCGATGTAGACATCGACTCCGGCATCCCTGGCGATCTCCTTCATCCATTCCCTGTACTTCCGGCTGTGGCTCATCGAAACGGGCGCTGCCGTCTCGGGGAATATCACTAGCCGTGCCCCGAGAGCGGCCGCCTTGCCGGTCAGTTCCTCTATCTCGACGAATACCGAATCCCTGTAGATCGGCTGCCATTTCTTTGCCAGGTCGAGATTGGGCTGGACGATCGCGACATCGACCGTCCTGTCGGAAGCCGCAACAGCCTCATCGATACGCCTCATCCTGAAATGTCCGCCAACCAGCGCACCGGCGACAAGGATGATAAGCAGAGCTGCTGCCAGCACCCTTGTACCTTTTCCTTTTATGAAGAGAACGGAAGAGATAAGCAGGTTTGCGGTTACTATCAGCATGCCGAAGCCGAACGGCCCCGCGGCGAAGAGGCCCTGGGACGCGATCGGATATCGCAGCAGAGCCCCCGATATGATCCCCCACGAAAAGGCCAGCTCCCCGCTCGACCGCAGAAATTCCGTTATGCCCCAGAATGCGGGCGCGGCGATCAGTGCCGTTTTTCCGATACGGCCGTGCAGAGCCGCGATAGCCAGCGTAAACAGCCCGGTGTAAAGCCCGAGATACATCACGAGCAATATCAGGGCTGGCGTCAGAACCCACCTGAGACTGACGCTCGACGCCGGTATGAGATTCGGGATCCAGAAGAGCAGGACAATAAAGAAAGTGAATCCGAAGAACCAGCCGGTCAAAAAGCCTCTCTTCAGCTTCCCCTTCTTCCCCTCGTACAGTGGGAAGACTACGAGGAAATACCTGAAAACAGGCACGAGCGCCACAAGCGCCAGCATGCGCGTCGGGTATGGCGGAAAGGAAAGGGCCAGCAGGAACCCGCCGAGGATCCCGGCGAAAAGTTCCTCCCTCCACCTCGCGAAGAATGACCGTCTGTCGGTGCTGTTCAAGCAAACTCCTTCAATCAATATTCGAGCGGGAGTATAAACGACAGCGATGGACCGGACAACCATTACCCGGCAGGAGACGTTTATTCTTGCCTGAACCTTCCTCCTTGGTTACTTTCGTCAAAACAATGGATCCCTGCTTCAAGCAAAGGTCCCTTAATGCATCACAGAGGTCCTCGATGCGCACTCTGATATTGACAATCCTCGTTTCGGCACTGTTGATCTCATCTTCGGAAGCAGTTGAGATCAGCGACGTCACGATATACGGCAAGATCATCATGTCGGCCGATTATGCCGACAACGGCTATGACGGGTATCTCGGCATAACGAGCAGCAACTCGCGCCTTGGATTCAGGGGAGATTTCACCCTGAACGAAGACTACAAGGCGATATGGCAGATAGAATCGAGAGTGAACTTCGACATATCGGGGAGTAATTTCGCATCCAGAAACTCGTTCATCGGATTTATCAATCCCAAGTACGGAACGCTGAAATTCGGGCGGCACGATTCACCATATAAAACCACCAACAACAAGACCGATGCCTTCCTCAACCGTTTTGGCGACAGCAGAAACCTGATCGGCTCCTTCGGAGGCGGATTCGACATAAGAACCAACAGGATGGTGATGTATGAAAGCCCCTCCATCTATAAGGCTGGATACAAGATCCTCTACAAGACCGAATCCGGTCAGGAGGGCACCGACCTGCTCAGCGGCAGCGTCGAGTACGAGACGAGCCGTGGGCTGCAGCTGTGGGCCGCGGGAGAGATCCATGGAAAGATGATAACAGCTGTCAATGATTCTACACCCTCAGAGGATAATGAATACGGCCTGAGAGTGGCTGCTGCCAAACGGATAGAATCTTTCTCATTTTTCAGCCTGCTCGAGAGGATAGGCAATTTTGACGGGATGGGCGGAGTCAGCAAGTATTCATGGGTACTCGGAGGACGATATTTCCTCCATGAGAAGTGGAACCTCCGGGCAAAATATGTCGGTACTACAGGACGCTCCGATATAGACGATCAGACCGGCCACATGTTCGCGGCCAGTTCGGATCTGGTCCTCAGCGAATCCGCCCTCTTTTTCGTGGCCGGAGCAATCACATTCAACGGTGACGATTCCCAGTACAACATGGTCAACTCGGGCCTGTTCTGGACATTCCTGCCCGTTCAGGGCCAGGCTGTGTGGGGCTTCAGCGCGGGAACGATACTCGCCTTTTAGGCAAACCGACCCTAATCTCCCTATTAACAACAACTTTCAAGCATTGCCGGCCGTGCAGCAACATGGATTCCCATCGAAAATGATTTCTGTATTCACCGCTTAGCGCAGCGTAAACATCCGATTACAATAACCGTTGCAAATTATGTATAGGTATGATACACTACAAATGCATCAAAAAAAGGCATGATCTGATGTGCCTATTGCGCTACTTATTCTTTAGGGGAAGAGAATGAAACACAGCTTTTTGTTTCTCGCCGCTCTCTTTATCCTGACCCTCACGAGTTCTGCGTTTGCAGATCCCTGCCTCGTCGTCTACCCGTCCGGTCCATGTGTGTATCACTACGATGTAATGGAATATTACACCGTAGGACCGGGACATCCGCTTTATGACGCCGAGTACGACAGGGGAGGATACGTTCTGCTCGAGACAGGAACGGACGAGATCGACGGAAGCGTCTACCAGGCGCCGATGATCCAGGAATTTACCGCCTCGATGAACGGCAACGAAGGCTATTTCTTCATCGGAACGGATTACGAGCTCGTCATCGACGGTTACAGTAATAATCCTACGACCTACGTAAACATCCTCGTGGTCTTCGATGACCTCATTCCCGAGGGCTGCACGCCCGAGATTACGGTCAACGGGATGCCCCTTGCGGGTGACGTCTACAACGCTGGCGACCTCGTCGTTTCGACACCGACTGCCAACGGGAATAAATACTCCGATACGATGACGATCGATATCGGCTGGCGCGGTTGTTACGGGGTCCATGTCTGGGCATTCTCAGACGAGGATAACAGCGGAACACATGATGGCGGAGAGTGCTTCACGGCGTTCTCTCACGACTCGACGATCCCCACCGAGAGCTCGACGTGGGGAGCCATCAAGTCGATGCACAGAGATTAGGCGGGCTTCGGTCCGCTGGATAATTATACCAGACTGCAGAGGACAGGATCAGTGAGCTGACTCTTGCCGCCCCGTTCTGTAATCTGGTATAATTATTTATATCGCATATCTCAAACACCGCCTGCTCTCGCAAACTTAACGGAGGGAAAAGAGACTGGAGTCCCCGCCCATGAAGAAGTTCATGCTGTCCGAATCGTGTCTCGTTCACCGGATCATCCTCTCACTTATCATCCTGACAGTCCTTGCGGCGATATTCATACCCGAATCCTCGCCATTCGCGAAGAACCCCTACAGAAAAGAGTTCTTCAAACAGCATCCCGAGGCGGAAGGCACCGCCCTCGATGACGTTCCGAGCAACAGCGGGCACTGCGGGGTATGTCATTTCGACTTCGGCGGATCGGACACGAGGAACCCATACGGCCTCTCAATCGAGGTAGGCCTGAACAACGGCCTGTCGACAGCAGAGGCGATAGCTGCTGTTGAGTATGACGACGCCGACGCCGACGGGTTCAACAACCACACTGAGATAGCCGATCTTATCAACTTCTCGAATACATCGACATTCCCCGGGCTCACTATTGAAAACTACACCCTGACCTGGAATGTCGACCATGCTGATATCATCGGTCACCTGACTCCGTCAGGCGCGACCGACACGATTCCGCCGACGGTGATCGTCAGTGATCCGATGGGCGGAGAAAACCTCCAGGCGGGCTCCTACCACTCGATCCAGTATACAGCCGAGGATCCGAGCGGAATCAATCATGTGAACATCTATCTTTCCGACAACAGCGGCACGACATATTTCAAGACAGAAGCAAGGAACGAGACGCCCGGCACCGGCTACTCATGGTTCGTCCCGAACTTCCCAGGGGCGTTCAACAGGATACAGGTGGAAGCTGTCGACAATGCCGCCAATACTGGCAACGGTGAAAGCATGGGCGACTTCACGATCACGGGAACGCCAGCCGGCTACGTCCCCTCTACGATGAGGGACATGGAGATGTCCGGGACGCAGCCCCACGAGGGAGCGATACTCGACGATCCCGACATCTCTTGCGCCTCCTGCCATGGCAACTACGACACAAATGCCGAACCGTGGCACAACTGGCGCGGCTCGATGATGGGACAGGCCCAGAGGGATCCCCTCTTCCTCGCCTGCCTCGCCGTGGCCGAACAGGACGCCCCCTCGGTCGGTGACCTCTGCATCAAGTGCCACACACCGGGCGGCTGGCAGGAAGGCCGTTCGATCGATACAAGCGGGGATATGGTCAACGTCAAGGACAGGCACTCGGTCCAGTGTGACTTCTGTCACAGGGTCGTCGACCAGAACTACGTCGAAGGAGTCAGCCCTCCAACCGACCAGGATGTCCTCGCTGATATCGATCCGCTCCCTCTGAACTACGCTAACGGACAGTTTATTAATGACGCCTCGCCGCTCAAGCGCGGCCCGAGAGCCGACGCGGAAGCGAGCCATCAGTTCGTCGAATCACCGATCCACAGATCATCCGATATGTGCGGCCTCTGCCATGACGTCAGTAACCCGGTATATGTCCACGCGGGCGGCGCGGATTACGTGCCCAACACATTCGATGAGGAACATCCCGATATGGACCTCAGGAATATGTTCCCGGTCGAGCGCACTTACAGCGAGTGGACGCAGACCGAGTACGCTTCGACCGGTGTCTACGCCCCGCAGTTCGCCGGCAACAAGGCTGACGGCATCGTATCGAGCTGTCAGGACTGCCACATGAGGGATGTTCTGGGCAAGGCCGCGAACGTAAACGGCGTCAATGACAGGGCCGACCTCGCTTTGCACGATTTCTCCGGCGGGAACACATTCATACCGTCGACAGTCAATGACTTCTTCCCCGATGAGGTCGACCTTGCGCAGCTGCAGGCCGCCGAGGAACGGGCCAGATACATGCTCCGGAACGCCGCTTCGATGACCGTGACCCCCGAGGATTTCGGGATAACTGTCAGGGTAATGAACGAGAC
>CAYWGA010000048.1:19134-26904 GCA_964457905.1 uncultured bacterium
CGAAGGGATATGTCGAGTTCCTGCGAGACGAGAACAGGACGAACTCCGCTGGGCAGGATTTCTACGATTCATGGGTAGCTCACGGAAAATCGGCACCTGAATTGATGGTCAGTGTCCGCGCGGCAGTCAACGTAATCGCCACCGACGACGAGATCACCGAGACTCCGCTGATCTACAACCTCGAACAGAACTTTCCCAACCCGTTCAATCCCGCCACGAGGATCGACTACTCGATCGCTGAAAGATCGCACGTATACATCGCGGCTTATGATGTGGCAGGCAGACGGGTCAGTATAATAGTGGATGCCGAGCAGGAGCCTGCGCGCTACTCGGTGACCTGGAACGGAACGGATGATGGGGGCCGTACACTCTCTTCCGGTATCTATTTCATAAGGTACACGGCGGGAGGCTACACCTTCACAAGGAAGGCGGTCCTGCTGAGATAGGCTCGCGGTCCCGGCACTTGTCCGGGTCAATATTCATCCTTTTAAGTTTCTTCAGGAGGCCCTGGCGAGTGATTCCCAGGGCCTTCGCCGTACGTGTCCTGTTCCCGCCGAATCCGGCGAGCGCCCTTTCTATCATCTTCCTCTCGAGCCTTGATACCGCTTCGGGCATCGTCCCCGCTTCGAAACCTGAATCGTTGACAGGAAACACATTCTTGCGCTTATCCGGAGTCTCGAGCATCGAAGAGATTATCCTCCCTGAACCGGGATTCATCGTCACGGCCCTCTCGATCTCGTTTCTCAATTCCCGCACGTTACCCGGCCATGAATGACCGACGAGCCTGGACAATGCTCCTGCCGTGATTGACATGGGACGGCCCATAAGCCGTTCTGCCGACTCTCCCAGGAAACGTGCCGTCAGTACCGGGATATCCTCGCTCCTCCCCCTCAACGGTTGAATAAGTAGCTTTATCGCGTTCAGCCTGTAGTAGAGATCCTCCCTGAAGCGGCCGTCACGGACCAGCCCCTCCAGATCACGGTTCGTCGCGAACACGAATCTGACATCGATCCTCCTGCTCCTGCCCTCACCGAGCCTTCGGATTTCCTTCTCCTGCAGGACACGCAGGAGAGCAGCCTGTAGATGGACGGGCAGCTCGCCGATCTCGTCGAGGAAGAATGTCCCGCCGCCGGCCGCCTCGATAAGCCCCTCGCGGTCACGATGAGCGCCGGTAAACGCTCCCCTCACGCTCCCGAAAAGCTCGCCCTGCAGCAGCCCTGCCGGCATCTCCATGCAGTTGACCGCTACGAACGAGCCGCCTGCCCTGGGGCCGAGCGAATGGATGTTTCTCGCGACCAGTTCCTTCCCCGTTCCGCTCTCACCGCATATAAGGACAGGGATCTCCCCCGCGGCGACCTTCCGGATATCACTCCGGAGCGAGACGATCGAGGGAGAGATCCCGATAATCGGCGGATCGAAGGGGCGGTTCCCTCCGGTAGCCGCCCCTCCACAGGAATCGGACCGGATAATCGGTATCTCCACCAGTGGAATGAGCTGCTCGAGAAGCCCGAGCAGTTCCCCGGCGGCCGACAGCCTCCTCGGGATGAACGAAGGCGACATCTCGTTCATGTCCAGCTCGAGAGAGACAGCCATATCGTCAACCCGCCTGTCGAGTCTCCACTCGTTCCCGTATCCGTTCCCGTCCATCCGCCAGGTCCCGAATCCCTCTGCAAATGGAGATGACTCTCTCAGCGCGAGTTCCATGCCCTGGTCGGCAGGGACGCATCCTTGGATCTCGACTATCGGTTCTCCCGCCCCTGCCTCACCCACATAGAAGCGCAGCCGGGCAGTAGACGCGCCACACGCGCGGCAGAGCAGGCCGAGGTATTCAGTGATCGCTTTCTTCAATCGCATCTCTCCTGTCCATCTTTACCCGCCCCCTCACACATGCTTATGGCAATACCTGTACCCTCAGACAACGGTATCGACAACCCATTGCAACAATAACGTTTATCGCAATCATCCCATCGCTTCTCCCTCGTTATCCCGTCAACTTCCTGACAGTACGATTCTCTTGACTTTGACTGAATGCTGTGAATAACATGCCCCAACCGGATAACCAGCTGTCAAATATTTGACTAGGGGGCCGCATGGATCCGGAATCTTCTTTTTCAACGACGGGAAAGCGAAACGATGTTCGGCAGAAAGAAAACAAGACCGACCCCAGACGTCAATCTTCTCGAACTCGTTCCCGAACAGCTCGTTGATTCGACCAGGGACGATGAAGGCATCATCACCATCCTCGGCCCGAGATTCAAGACCGGCTTCATGAAAAAGCTCGTCGGCTCACGTCTGAAGAGCCCCTATTTCAAGATAGCGCTCGATGACATCGGCACGACCGTCTGGGAAAACATCGACGGCACGCAAAACATTGGTATGATCTCCGACATCCTGAAGGAGAAATTCGGCGAGAAGATCGAGCCGGTCAACAACCGTCTCGCGATGTTCTTCACCCAGCTCGAGATGTCACGCTTCATCGTCTATACGAACCTCGAAGAGGTCAAGGCCAGGGCTTCCGGACAGGATCCTGGCGCAGACTTCTGACAGGCAGTGCACAATATGAATATAAGAGAGGGATCGGCACTAGCCGATCCCTCTTATTGCTCACTTCTCCAGCAAAGGATACCTACATCGGCGGCGACTGTTTCTTCTCCTTCTTCTTCGTAGATATCTTCAGCGGGATGTACAACGGACAGGTTCCCACGAAACTTGTCAGCAGGAAGACTATCGTGATGATGCCCAGGATGATCGTCGCAGTACCTGTGATCCGGTCAGTGAAGTACAGGATCCCTATCACTATAGCAAGAAGAATCCTTATGACACGATCCACTCCACCCATGTTCTTCACCATGTCCCACCTCCATTAAGGTCTGACACTAAAGACACCCTGATTTACGATATATGCCGAATCCCTTATCTAAGGTCCCAGGACCTCATATCCGTTTATCTCGATCGTATCAACTTCGCCCTTTATCCCCCATATCCAGGCGCGATGATCTTCGAAAGCCTCCAGTGCCGCTGTCAGAGGCCCACTGAGTATATGACTGCGGCTTCCGGTTATCAACAAAATCGACTCATCTTCTATCGAGATACTGCCCAGCACCGCGATCATTCCCTCAGGAGCAACCAGCACATAGCTCTCGACCAGCGCGTCCCTCTCTCCGCCCCCGCCCTGAATACCGGAACATGTCAGCAGAACGTCATAGCCATCAAGCAGGCTCAGCTCTGCTTCAAGGTCACCTGGATCCAGATTCCACCTGACCCCGTCAGGATCAGAGAGGACTATCATCCTGTTAAAGGGCTGATCGCCCTCGACGCGGATAGAGCCTTCCAGCTGAAACGGCTCCCGAAATGATGATGCAGGAGGAGCGGAGGCACACGAAGCCACCGCAAGAAGGAGCACGGCGATCAGAATATCACTGAATCCTGATAAGGGTCGCATTCATACTCCCGAAGAGTGCGCTCGAAATATTGATGTCGTAGACATTAGTACCGGTGAATTCCATAAGGATAAATTCCGGACCGTATGATCTCACGTCCCCCGTCGCCGGGCTGCTGCATATGTTACTGGGCTTTATCCTCAACGGGTCGAAATCAGCGGCGAAATCGATCGAAGTATAAGCATACTTCGGATCGTTCGGGGTCAATCCCCTGTTCTCGAAATACATCGTGGCGGCCCAGTCGGAAAACATCTCCTTGAAGCTGTGCCCCGTGACCTCTTCAATGTTTGCAGTGCCTGTCTTCTTTGTCTGGACTATATCCCGGAATATATCTTCCCCGAACCGGTCGCCAAGATACCTCAGGAAAAGGAAGCTCGCTCCCCTCTCCTCCAAATCATCGCCGCCATGGATCAGGGTGACATCACCGGGATCATTGAGAAACAGGTTCGCCCGTCGTCTGTTGCTCTCGTCGTGATTATTGACATCCTCGGCAATATGGGCCATCCCCTCTTCTATCCAGAGCTCTTCCATATATGTGCCGCTGTACCCGTTGCCGAAGATCAGGACCCGGTAGTTGAACATGATCATGTGCTGGAACTCATGTGCGATAACACCTTCGATGACATCGAGGGCCGGCTCCTTTTCATAAACGTTTCCGTATTCCGGATTGGGATCGGGAACCATCGAATAGTATATCTCCATACCATTCGAAACACCTGTCGGGACATAAGTCGGCAGCAGGTCGCCGGGCATGAAGAATCCGGCAATGTATCCGGTCGAAGCGCCGCCGAGTGGTGTCATTTCGTTGACTATCGGAGTAAGGAGAATGACTACCTTGTCATCATGGTTGATATCCGATTCGAATCCAAAGGTCGCATTATTCGTGGGGTGGATATCCTGCTCGAACTTGATTCCCAGAGCCTCCGCCTCGTTATCGTCGATACAGGAAAAGTGCGTTCTCTGATCCACATAGAGAAGCGTGTGGCTTCCCTCGTATTTCAGGTCGGCAGTGACCAGCGTGAAATCGTCAGGGTTGAGCGTGCTGCCGTTGATATTGGTGAACACGAAGAATTCACGTGCCTGGGGTTCAAGAGCAGAGGACTGAACCGGCCGGCTCTCTCCGGAATCGATATTGACGGCTCCACCATTTAAAAGGCCGGATATCTCTTCCCACTTCTTCTTCTCGAATGATCTGGTTGCATCCCCGGCGCCCGCTAGCAGCATAGGATCCATCTTGTCCGGCTCAGGCCCGTTGTCCGATTCAGCATCCGGACCGTCTGAAGCGAGAGAAGATGAACATGGAGTATCGTTATCTACGGAATAGTTGAAGGTCATGTTCCTGTCCGGCGGCGTAGCACTGTCAAACAGGATCAGGATGTATTCCTCTCCGGCCCCTCCAGTCGAGACAGGCATGTCGTAATTGGAATCAGCGTAGTACATCTTGGCCACATCACCGCGAAGCAGCCTGACCGTAAAGTCCAATGCGTTCGAAGGGAACCCGGGAAGTGTAACATCGAAAGGGCCACTCTTGATCGGGAACGGCGACTTTACGCTCACACTGCCGGTGAACGAACCCTCGGGAACCTCGACCGTGAGACTCGAACTCGTGGATTCGACAGGAACAGCCTCCCTGTCCGCAGAGGAGCTTGAAACTCCGTCAGCCATGAATGAAACGACATTCTTCGACGGGTCGGCGCTGAATCCGCTTCCCTCTATAGTCACGATATCCCCGGCACTCGCGGTCGACGGTGAGACTGAATCGATAGATATCGACTCGCCGCCGCCCTCAGAATCACTGCCGCATCCTGAGAAGGCAAATGCCGCAATCGCAAGCAAAAGAGCGTATCCAGTCATTCTCGAGAAGGATTTTCCCGAATCATGCATATCTTCAACCTCTATCCCTGGGGCACATCGTATAAAACCACGCGGAGCTCACTCCACGGATAATCAACAATCGCAATTGGTTAATAAGATAACAAATAGATTCTCTTCTTACAATAACGACTCGCTCCACTATAGGGAACAATAGACCGTAATAAGGCATATATCTTGCAGTTAACCGTGTGAACCAGTGCGCTTTAAACAGACTTTGAACTTACAGGCTGAACAATGTCCCTTGTGCTCGACATAATATGTACCGATTCCGAAATCCTCGAGACAGTGGCAAATGATTGCTCTGAATCGGGATGGGATGTCTCGAAGTTCTCCAGCGCGAGCGATTTCGTGCTGGAAAAAGAAAGCTCCGCTCCGTCCGTGCTGATCTTTGCCGATTCGAACGCAATGATCGATCAGGATATCACACCGGACATCGACGCGTTGATCGAATGGCACAGCCGTAATGCAGCCACACAGCTTATCCTGCTGATACCTGAGGGCGCTGCTAATGAAGACAATGTCGCACTCAAGCTCGGCGCCCGGCAACAGCTTCATCTACCTTATAAGAGCCGCGATCTTCACATGATCCTCAGCCAAATTGCTGGCGGCCTTGGAAAACGCAAGCTCGATGAAGCCATCAGGGAACGAACGTCAAAGCCAGAAGGCTTCGATGATATCATCGGAGTCAGCGACGCTATGCAGGAGATCATCGCCCTGGCGATCAAGGTCGGCAAGAGCGACTGCACTTCCGTTATGATCACAGGCGAGAACGGCACCGGTAAGGGAGTCCTCGCCAGCGCCATCCACGAGATAAGCTCCCGGTCATCAGGTCCTTTTATAGAGGTCAACTGCGCCGCCATCCCCGCCAATCTTCTCGAGAGCGAGTTCTTCGGGTACGAGAAGGGCGCCTTTACTGACGCAAAGGAAAGGAAGATGGGGCTGTTCGAGGTCGCGAACGGAGGCTCGATCTTCCTTGATGAGGTTGGCGAGATCGATTTCAACCTCCAGGCCAAGCTTCTCAAGTTCCTCGATTCGAGGACCATAAGGAGGGTCAGCGGCACTCAGTTCCTCCCTGTAGACGTCAGAGTGATCTCGGCTACCAACAGGGAACTGAAGGCTGACGTTGCGACAAAGCGCTTCAGGCCCGACCTGTATTACAGGCTCAACGTGGTGGAGATCAGGATCCCGCCCCTTCGCAGCCGTATAGAGGACATACGCCCAATTGCCGAAACATACACGAAAAAGTTCTCCAGTCGCCTCAAGAAGGGCGACATCAGGCTCACTGAGGA
This sequence comes from uncultured bacterium, assembly GCA_964457905.1. Classification (GTDB taxonomy): domain Bacteria; phylum Krumholzibacteriota; class Krumholzibacteriia; order Krumholzibacteriales; family Krumholzibacteriaceae; genus JAUWCL01. The sequence continues at coordinate 25,739 of CAYWGA010000048.1, forward strand.
CGCATACTCGCTGCTCGAGCAGTATTCATGGCCCGGAAACATCAGAGAACTGATCAATCTCATCGAGCGCGCGGTACTCCTCAATACGACCGGAGAGATCCGGGTAGCCGATCTTCCCATCGCTTCAGAGGCCCAGGCAGAAGAAACGACCTGCTACGTTAAGAAAGAAAACGGAATCCTGAAGATCGATATTCCATCAGAAGGAGTCAGTCTCGACCAGGTCGAAGAGGCCGTGATCCTCGAGACCCTGGTCAGGACCGGGGGAAATATCACCCGCGCAGCCAGCCTTCTTGGGGTAGAACGAGGAACCTTGAGATACAAGATGAAGAAACACGGAATCGACGGGCCGGAGCTTAAGAAAAAACTCAAAACCGGCGAATTTGAGCCGGTTTCTGTAACAGACTGAAAACACTGGTCCTTACGAGCACGATTCCCGACTCACCCGAAAAACTCCCCATCTGAATTCGGGAATAATCCCAAATCGATTTCCTGGCCCGGCCCTCTGTACCAGCCTAAATAAGCCCTCGACCACTTTTTCGAAGCAGAAAGAAGCGTTTCGACCAGTCACGTAGTCGATTGTCCCGCAACAAGTTCCAGCACAGCAAATTCAGAGTGACAACAGCATTTGACGTAATGATCCCGTTCTACGACGTCATCCACGTGCCGGCTTTTGGCCCGTGGTACCTGCCTTGCCTTATACCAGGGTGAGAATCGAAAGAAGTTGTTCACCAAAGACCCAAGGAGGTGGGAGAAATGTCAGGACGAACCATAGCCCACAAATTCCTCACCGTTTCAACCTTCCTCAGTGTACTGGCTGCCATGGGCTGTGGATACTCTCCTGTATCCCCCTCACAGGATGACACTACGCCCGGTGTCGAAAACCCCGTTTTCGTCCAGGTTCTCTCCACCTCCGCGGGTTCTTCTGGTCGAGATATTGTAATGAGTTCCTCAACCTCCGTCTCCATGGTGATTTCAGCCGAAATGGGCGGGACTGTGACAAACGGCTACGTCAGTTTGTACTTCCCGCCCGGTGCCCTCTCTGAGGACACTGAGATCACTATAGACATGCCCAGGTACCCCGAAGCGATGGTAGAGCTAGGCCCCCACGGCATCGAGTTCAACAAGAACGTAACCATGACGATGCCTTTAGCGAAGCTTGATTCGGA
>CAYWGA010000049.1:0-26471 GCA_964457905.1 uncultured bacterium
GTGCCCATTATATGAAAAGCGGCTCTTTATATTCGCCGAACACACCCTTGAGTGTGTCTATTATCTCTCCCTCTGTCGTGTAGCATCGAGCACAGTCCAGTATGACAGGCATGAGGTTCTCGGTCCCTTCCGCCGCGATCCTGAGACGCTCGAGTTCCCTTGCGACCTTGTCATTGTCCCGGTCGGCGCGGACATCCAGGACCGCCTTCTTCTGCTGCTTCTCCACCTCTTCGTCTATCCTGAGAAGAGGTATCTCTATCTCCTCGTTTTCCAGGGCGAAGCGATTGAGACCGACGATGACCTTGCGGCCGGCTTCGACAGCCTTCTGGTATTCATAGGCCGATCTCTGGATCTCCCGCTGGAAGAATCCCTTGTCGATAGCCTTGACTACGCCGCCTAGATCGTCGATTTTTTTGAAGTAACCTTCGGCTGCCTCCTCCATCTCGTCCGTTCTCGCCTCGATGAAATAACTCCCGGCGAGTGGATCGATCGTATTTATCACGCCTGTCTCATTAGCGATGATCTGCTGCGTACGAAGCGCTATCATCACAGCCTTCTCCGAAGGCAGGGCGAGAGTCTCGTCCATAGAGTTTGTGTGCAGTGACTGCGTCCCGCCAAGGACGGCTGACATGCCCTGGAAGGCTGTTCTCACGATATTGTTCTCCGGCTGCTGCGCCGTAAGGGTGCAGCCGGCTGTCTGCGTGTGAAACCTCAGGAGGAGCGATTTCGGATCCTTCGCCCCGTATTTTTCTTTCATCCTCTTGGCCCAGATCCTGCGGGCAGCGCGGTATTTTACGATCTCCTCGAAGAAATCAAGATGTGAGTTGAAGAAGAACGAAAGCCTCGGCGCGAACTTGTCGACATCCAGCCCGGCAGCTATACCGGCTTCGACGTAAGCGAATCCGTCGGCCAGTGTGAACGCCAGTTCCTGGATCGCCGTTGAGCCGGCTTCGCGGATATGGTATCCGCTGATCGATATCGAGTTCCATCTCGGAACATGATCGGAGCAGAATGTGAGAATATCCGTGATGATCCTCATCGATTCCTCGGGAGGGAATATCCATGACTTCTGCGCGATGTACTCCTTGAGGATATCGTTCTGGATCGTGCCACCCATCTTGTCGAAACCGGTCCCTTTTTTCTCTCCGGCGCAGAGATAGAAAGCCAGCAGGATCGAGGCGGGAGCGTTGATCGTCATCGAGGTCGTGATCGCCCCGAGATCGATCCCGTCGAAAAGTATCTCCATGTCCTTCAGCGAATCGATCGCAACGCCGCACCTTCCGACCTCTCCTTCCGATCGCTTGTGATCGGAGTCGTATCCCATGATCGTAGGCATGTCGAAGGCGACCGACAGTCCAGTCTGTCCATGATCGAGAAGGTAGTGATACCTGCCGTTCGTATCCTTCGGCGTTCCGAATCCCGCGAACTGACGCTGGGTCCACATGCGGCCCCTGTACATGTTCGGATATACGCCCCTCGTGTACGGGTACTGGCCCGGAAAGCCGAGTTTCTCGTTGTAATCGAATCCTTCGATCTCGTCGGGCGTATAGATCTCACCGACCGGTTCACCCGATACCGTAGTGAACTCGATATCCTGGCACGCACACCCCGAAAGGGTCTCCTTGTACTTTTTCTTTTCTTCGTCGTATTTTTTTCTATCCATCTTCTGTACCACTCCTGCCGGTCACTGGATGCTAACGAGTTCCTCGAGTTCTTTTACTAACATGTACGGAGATATCTCTCCCTTATATACCGATTCCATCCTCTGCTCGAGCAGTACCCTTACCTTCTCGCTGGCGCGCAGGCGCCTCTCCATCCTGTCCATCAGGGCATTGCGGACCCTCGAGCTTAATATCTTCTTTCTTATCCTCGCGAAATGTCCTCCCGCCTCGAGATAAAGGCGGTGCTCCTCTATCACATCTATCAGATCATCGATCCCCGTCTCCTCGCGCGCCGACGTCAGAACGACCCTCGGCTCCCACTCCCCTTCGGGGATGTCTTTCAGTCTCAGTGTATCCTGTATCTCTCTCGCGGCGCTTTCGGCGTCATCATGGTCCGCCTTGTTCATCACGAATATGTCACCTATCTCCATAAGACCCGCCTTCATCGCCTGTATCCCGTCGCCCGATTCGGGAACGAGCACGACGACCACGGTGTGAGCCTTCTCCGAGATCTCGAGTTCCGATTGACCGACGCCTACGGTCTCTATAAGGACGATGTCCTTGCCAAAGGCATCCATAAGGTCGACGACCTCGTCGGTGCAGTTAGATATACCTCCGAGGCTTCCTCTGCTGGCGAGGCTGCGCACGAAGACCTCGGGGTCCTCCGAATGAGCCTGCATCCTTATCCTGTCGCCGAGCAGCGCTCCCCCGGTAAAGGGACTTGTCGGATCGATCGCGATGATTCCCACACGGTGGTCCTTTTCACGGAACTTTCCCGTCACCCTGTTAAGCAGCGAACTCTTGCCCGCTCCCGGAGGCCCGGTAAATCCTATCCTGTAGGCGTTGCCTGTCCTGTGGAAGATACTGTCGAGTACGCGCTCGGCGTCCTCGCCGCCATTCTCGAGAACAGTGATCAGGCGCGCCGCGGCGGCGACCTTGCCTTCCGCGAATAACTCGAGGAGTCTTTCTATTCCGGGACGTTCACCCATCTTCAGAATTCGATTCCCTTCCTCATCTGGACGCCCGCGTTGTAGTGATGCTTTATCTCTCTCATCTCCGTGACGGTATCAGCAATATCTATAAGCTCGGGGTGCGCATACCTTCCGGTCATGATCAGGTCCATCCCGTCAGGACGGTTCTTCACGAATTCGATGACCGTATCGAGCGGTATCAGTCCGAATGACACGGCAACGTTTATCTCGTCCAGTACCAGCAGCGAAGGCGGATCCGAGGCTACCGCTTCAAGCGCCCTCGCCCATCCCTTTTCCGCGAGTTCGACGTCGATCTTCTCCGGGTCCTTCGGGTCGACGAACTCGTCGCGGCCGTGCTGCTCTATCGTCAGATTGTCTATCTTCTCTACCGCGGCAAGCTCTCCGTAGAGCCTTCCCTTCATGAACTGGATTATAAGCACCCTGGCCCCGTGGCCGGCTGCCCTTACCGCAGCTCCAACCGCGGCTGTAGTCTTGCCCTTGCCGTCTCCGGTGAAGAGCATGACAATACCTTTTTCGCCACTCATCGGGACCTCTCATGTAATGTCCGGCATACCTCCGGCACCTTGCCGGTAGAATGAGGAGATTATCCGATGACGGGTGATTTGTCAATACGGGTTCAGAAGGTCTCTGCAGGCTCTTCCCGGCGATAGGAAGGCAGAGTGATCACGAAGGTAGTTCCCGTTCCCCTTGTGCTCGATACCGTGATATTTCCCCCGTGATCACGAATTATCCTGTGCACAAATGCCAGCCCCAGCCCTGAGCCGTCCTCTTTGGTCGTATAGAACGGGGTAAATATCCTCGATATCTTTTCTTTGGAAATACCTCCGCCAGTGTCGGTTATCTCGATATGGAGCAGGTCCTCTTTCCCGTCCGTCCAGGTCTTCACCCAGACCTTTCCATCATTTACGATGGCTTCTTTAGCGTTTGTCAGAAGATTCAGAAAGGCCTCATGGAGCTTCACCTGGTCGATCCGGCAGCGGGGGAGCTCCGGCGCAAGGCTCTTTAGAAGCTCGATATCATGCTCCGAGAAATCGTTCTGCATAAGCTGGCAGACATCATCGACGATCTGGTTGATATCACTGTCCTCCAGCTGAAGCCTGCTCACATTCGACTGAAGGCTGCCGAGGTAGATCTCCAGCCTCTCTGCCTCGTTCTTGATGATCTCGACCTTTTCACGGTCCTTCTCATCAAACTTCCCGCTTTTCCATAGATTCCTCGCGAAACCGCCGATAGCAACGAGCGGGTTCTTTATCTCGTGAAGGACCGAGGAGGTCAGCTCTCCCGATATGGCGAGTCTCTCCGCCCTGAGCATCCTCTCCTCGTTCGCCTTGAGTTTCCGGTGCGTAGCCTTGAGACTCTCCACATTCTTGCCTAGAGATTCCTTTAACTGTGCCGCTCGTAGCGATGTAGTAGCATGACTTACGACCATCTCCAGCAGGTGAGCGTCCTCGGCCGTGACTTCCTTGCCGGTGAAGATATTATCCACGATAAGAAGGCCGAGCCGGTCCTCGACGGTAGCTATCGGGATAATGCAGAAGTCCTCGAGCCCGAGCGCCGCGGATATCTCCCGGTCGTTCTCCGATTTCAGGTCCCTGCTGTTGATGAACCTGATCTCGTTCATGCCGGTCGCTATCATTCCGTCCGGATCATCGAGGATTATCGCGTGCAGGCGGGTGATCTTTGTCAGCGGGCTGTTACGCAGGTAGTGGAGCTTCTGCCCCTTGCTTACGAGCTTTTCGAGCGAGGCATCGCTGTCCTTGTCAAGGATCTTCCAGATCGATTCGGCCTCCTCGGGCGATGAAGGCCCCAGGGCGTATTTTCCGCGAAGCAGATTATATTCCTCGCCCCTGAGGAAGGCGAAAGCCCTGTTGAATCCCAGACCTTCACGCGCGGTCGTGACCGTCAAAATAGCGAGGATAATATCCTCTTCCTTGTCGAGCCGCGCGATGATCTTGCTCACCTCGCCGAGGAGGTTCATCAGCTTGCTCCGCCTTATCACCTCCATGTAGAGGTCCTCGACCTTGGTCGAGTACTTTGAGGACCGGACCAGGGCATCCTCGAGGGTCTCGAGCAGCGTTATATCGGCCCATCTCCGGCCCTTAACCCTCTCCTTCAGCTGTTTGAAGAAGGGGCACTTGAAGCAGCACTGGATCAGCTTTTCCTCGAACCGGGCGAACACCCTGTCCCCGCAGCGGTGTCCGGTGATCTCCCAGCATGGGGATTCATCCTTACCGTATGCGGGACAGTCGGTGTTCTCGCATGAAAGGTATTCCCAGCAGCGATTGATGACATCATCGTCATCGGCGCGCCGTGAGGGAGTTATGTCCTTCTCTTTCGATTCCTTCATGAGCGAAACGCTAGCACACGCAGGTCCGGTGGTAAACGGAAAACGGAACCGGGGCCGACAGCCGGGGGGGATGGAACTTACTTCAGTGATCTAGGCAGTGCCGGCCAACCCGGCCCGCTACCTTCTGATCATCTTGATCGAACCCCAGCTGTGTTCAGCGAGTGCCGTAGTGCAGTTGTTCACCTCCCCCGGTGTCGGGATGCACCCGTTGCCTGCGGGAGCGCAGCTGTCGGAACACGGGTTCCAGGCGTCATAGATGGCCCATATGCCTGTGTCAGCAATGGTCCTCCCTATCGACCTGTCATCGACGGCGCTCCTTCCATAGGCTGCCGTATCGACTACGAGAGTCTCCGCCTCCCCTACCTGGCAGAGAAATATCTCGTCTCCGGCATTGTTGAGGCTCAACCCGTAGGATGGAAATCCGTTCGATTCCTCCCAGGCAAGCGCGTCGCTCCCGTAGACTATCCTCGCCTCTCCGGGAGCGAGTTCTCCGGAGAAACCGAAACGCCACAGGATATTGTCGCCGCCGTCCCTGAGCAGGAACCCGGTAAGATCGATCGATGAATCGCCGGTATTGACGATCTCGACCCATTCATCATTGCGATAGTCGTACACGCCGTCACCATCCCAGTCCCTCGCCGGGTCGGGCATGTACTCGTTGATAAGGACCTGTCCATTGGAGTTCCCCGTCATTGCCGCTGTCGCGGCGGGGAAAACACAGAGGTACAAAAAGAAACGGAACATCCTCCTCATCATCTTCCTCCCTTCATCATCCACACGGAACACGTTCCATCCCGCCCGGCGCGGCCCCGGCCGCCCGCGCGACTGTCGCAGTATACCGGCCGCTTCAGGGCTAATCAATAAAAAAAAGAGGCCGCGTTGAGCGGCCCCCCTCGATGGATACAGGCGTTTGCAGGAAATGACAGCGCTTCTCCACCTTGGAAACGATTCCGAGCTTTATCTCTTTACCTGGCAGGCGAGGCGGGACTGCGTTGGAGCCGCCCCTGTCCAGGAAAGTACGGCTTTACCAGTTAACGTAAGACCGCCGTTCAGCATCGCTCCCTTGGAGTGGAATTTTTCCTGGCTGTTTCCTTTCGCCTGCGGCTGATCCATCACGCTCTCCCTGTCGATAACGATGTCGCATAGCGTCACCGACTGTTCCCCGTGTAAGGACCTCGTTTTTGCGAGGACCTTAGCCACGAGGCGATACAAGCGAGCGTCACCCCTCCGAGGCTATATTTAACCAGACTGGTTCCTGCACCGTACGTGAGCGCGAAGGGTAGTGTCCCTTCCCTGGGTACATGCCGGATGACCGGTGTGGACCCGCGGACTCGGATGAATATCTCAAGGACAGGCTGCGAGAGCCGATCCCCGGGTTCCTGTTTGAAACGGAATCAAAACGATTCCTGATTGTGAAAGGAGTATAGCAGAACGAGGAATCGATTACCAGCAATATATAGGTGTTTATACCTATGCTTACTCAGGCGAGACGCGCATGATCGATGCCTTCATTGGCGGGTTTATATGGAAGCCGTTCGATTCAAGTATCCTGAATGTAAATACAATATCTGACAGTTCGCCGTCGCCCGTGTTCGATATCTTCACCAGGTTCTCGATCGTCTTCCCGGGCAGAAGGACAGGGATGACACCGGGAAGTTCTATCTCCATATCCGCTGCCATCGTATCAGGTACCGCCATAGTCACAATATTGAACGCCGTGCCCTCCCCCACGTTGGATATCGTTATCCTGAACAGTCCGTTCTCACCGGGCGAAAGGATACCGTCACCCGAACTGTCCTCGAACCAGACCTGACCGTCCAGCTTAACCGGATAGAGTGGTTCCGGGGTCAGAGTGATATTGTTGCAGAGTCCCATGCTGGAGATATCCCATATACGCACCGTGCCGTCATCACTGCCGCTCGCCAGCAGGGTAGCGTTCGAATTGACTGCGACAGAGTTCACCTGTTTTTCGTGGCCGCGCAGCGTCTCGATCAGGCGCCCTGAATCGAGGTCCCATATCCGAATCGTATTGTCCTTGCTCCCGGTAAAGAGAGTCTTCCCGTCCTCTGATATACTTACGGTCATTATTGCCTTTTCATGAGCCTCTATCTCTTTCAGGGACTCGCCTGTCTCGACATCCCAGATCCTCACCCTCCCGCCGACTCCAGCCGAGGCGAGGCGTCCGGTCACAGGATTGAATGCGATGGAATAGACGGCCCTTCCATGGCCGACCAGGATCTGCTCGCGGTAGTCGGGGAACCGCCATACCCTGAGGCGTTCGTCATCCTGGCAGGCGACGATGAACCTTCCGTCGGGACTGAATTCCACGTCGATTATTCCGCCGAACACCTTCGTCGCCCATATGACTTTGAGCAGGTCCCCGGTCTTTATCTCCCATACCTTGACCTGGCCGTTCTCGTGCCCGGACGCGACGTACCTCACATCCGGCGAGAAGGACAGCGCTGTAACCCCGCGGAACCGCGTTTCTACGGTATACCTCTTCGACGCAGCGATTGGTGTTTCGAAGCCGCCGAACTCGAGGTCTACGACCTTCTGATATTCGTATGCCTCTGCCTCGAATGTCCTGATGAGCCTGTAACTCCCCGAGTCGAGCAGAAAGAGTGTCCTGCCCCCGAGACCTATCACATTTCCGTGCCTGCTGAACTCGACATCCCCGTCGGCATTGTTCACATTTGTAAATGAATCGATCATGGAGCCCGAACCGGCGTGCCAGAAGATGATCGTCGATTTGTCGACACCGTCCTCGCTGAGAGATACGAGGCGGTTGCTTTTGTGCTCGAATTCGACGTGGATGACCCTGCCGTCATGTTTGTCGAGAACGCAGCAGGGAAAAGTAAGGGGACCGAAAGACGGGTCGGAATCACCCTGATCCTCAAGGCGTTTCACAAAGCAGCCAGACATGATCAGCGCTGCTGCCAGCAGGACAGTGAGCATCTTATTTGACATGGGAAACCCTCCTGAGGAGAGGATACAAAAAAAGAGCCGGAGTGTCAAACTCCGGCTCCATTGTGGCGAGCGTATCCGAAACGCTCTCAGCCAATATCCTTTTTCTCCATATAAGCCGCGACCAGGAGAGCTACGCCTATACTCACAGGCATGAGGCCCCAGACCCCGTGCTTGATCCCCTCTTCAGCGGTTATACCTATGAAGGTCGCCAGACCGATCAGGCTGAATACCAGACCCCAGGCGCGCATCGCGAGGTATCTCGGAGGACTCGTCTTGATCGGATCTTCGGGCAGTTCTATACCCTTCTCCATCGCAACAAGCCTTTCCTTATGCTGGCGGTCCTTACGGCTCGAATCGAGGATCATAGCCGTAATCGTTACTGCGATCGCCCCCATTACGAAAATTATAGGGATGCCGACTGCGATTAATTGCGGACTGATATCGAACATCTGTCTCCTCCTTTTAAGGTCCACCCAATTCCAGTTTCCTCGTTTTCTTTCGTTCTCGTCAGGTATGACAGGGCGCCATCGATTTCGTTTCACCTTTTCATCAAAAAAAAGCAGATTTCCCCTTTTTCCTGTAATTTTGAGTTTTCTGCCGGTATTTTGAAACGAAACGGACCTTTCCCCTGTCCTATTATCATGAAGGAGCATGGATTGAGAGGTGATAACGACCATGACCTGCTCGAGAAAGCGAAATCCGGTGACGGCAAGGCGTTCGGAAAGATCGTCGAAAAGCACACGGGCGTCGTATACGCTGCCGTCCGCTCCGTACTGGGAAACAGGGACGACATCGACGATGCCGTACAGGAGGCATTCATCAGGATCTACCGCGGCCTCCCCTCTTTCAGCGGACGTTCATCGCTTTCGACCTGGATATGGTCCGTCGCCCGAAACAACGCTATCAACGTCAGGGCAAAGGAGCGGGACGACATCATCCCTCTTGATAAGACGGCGGAGATCGCTTCGTCCAGGCTCGGACCCGAAGCTGAGTACGCGAGGCGCCGTGCCGCCGAAGATATTGAGTGGCTCCTCTCCAGTCTCGAGGGAAATTACAGGCAGGTGATCGAGTTGCGTTATCTGGCCGGAAAGAAGTATAATGAGATAGCTGAAATGCTCGATCTGCCCGAGGGAACAGTGAAGACACTGATCCACAGGGCGAAGATCAGGATGAAGAAGATGATGGATACACGCGAAAAGAACGGAAGGAGGGAAAATGAAGCGGTCAACGGAATGTGAGAATATCGAGGAACTCCTGCCCCTCTACATCGAAGGAGATCTCTCCACCGATGAAGTTGCGTCAGTGACTGCTCATCTCGCCGGGTGTGAGATGTGCGCGCAGTCTCTCGAGACTTACCGCCAGCTCGAAACTTCCCTCCAGGGGTTGCCCGCCATAGTTCCCGACCCCCGCCTTGTCTCTTCGAAGGTCACCGGCAGCCTGGGACTGGAGAAGCGAAGCAGTATCGCGGGGATATTCTGGCGGATGTCGCTGGTGTGGACAGTTTCAGTGACGACCGCGGCCATCCTGCTCCTGGTCAGCCGTTTCGACTTCGTATCCGCCCTGATGTCCGGCCAGGAATCTCTCATCGATTCCGCCGGTCGTACCATGGAATACTGGATCGCCTCTTCCAGTGGAGTGATCGCGGGATTCTTCAGTGAGATAGAAGGTCTGCTCACCGCTGATCCATGGGTCTTCATGATGGGTATGATCGGTTTCGGACTGGTCATCTTCACAGCCGGCATAGTAGCGGCGCTGAAGACGATGCGTTAGTCGAGTCTTTTCCTCAGAATATCGCCTGCGATCCCGGGATCGGCCTTCCCGCCGCTCTCCTTCATGACCTGTCCGATGAAGAACTTCATCAGCTCTTTCTTTCCGCCGCGGTAGCGCTCGACCTCATCTGGATGCGAGGCGATGATCGCGCCGACGATGGTCCCGAGTTCACCCTCATCCGACAGCAATTCAAGGCCGAGACGTTTCACGATATCCTTTGCGCTCTCATCGGAATCAAGCATGGCGGCGAAGACTGTGGCGCCTGCCGAAGTGGTTATGCCACCCTCAAGGACAATAGCGATAAGGTCCGCCAGGCGTTCAGGCCTTACGCGCAATCCGGCGATCTCTCCGCCCCCTGATTTCAACTCTCGGAGGACTTCCCTCATGACCCAGTTTGCCGTGATCTTCGGTTCACCGGTCAGCTTTATCGTCTCCTCGTAGTAGTCAGCTATATCGCTTTCTGCGGCAAGCACTCCGGCATCGTATACAGAAAGCCCGTACTCCCGCTGGAACCTTCGCTCCCGCGCGAGAGGCAGTTCAGGTATTTTTGCCTTCTCATCAGTGATCCAGTCATCGTCCACTATGAGTACGGGGAGATCGGGTTCAGGGAAGTACCTGTAGTCGTGGGCCCCTTCCTTAAGGCGCATCAACACGAGCTTCTTCTCTTTCGCGTCCCAGAGATTGGTCACCTGGATGATCTTTTCACCAGCCTGAAGTTCCTTTCTCTGCCTCTCTATCTCTGTTTCCAGTCCGGCCTCGACTGCCTTGAACGAATTGAGGTTCTTTATCTCGGTCCGCGTCCCGAGAGTCTCGTCCCCTTTCTCTCTCAGAGAGATGTTAACGTCGACACGCAGCGAGCCTTCCTCGAGATTACCGTCGCAAATCTCAAGATAGCGGAGTATCTGCCTCAGCCTCCGCAGATAGAGCGAAGCATGGCGGGGGGTCCTGATCACCGGCAGGGTCACGATCTCCACGAGGGGGACCCCGCACCTGTTGAAGTCTATCAGGCTGTGTCCTCCCTGGCCGTGCAGCAGTTTACCGGCATCCTCCTCGAGATGGATCCTCTCCAGGCCGACCGTTACCTCCTCCTCTCCATCCTCGAACAGGAGGCTGCCTCCCGAGCAGAGCGGTCGGTCGTACATCGATATCTGGTAATTCCTCGGAGCATCGGGATAAAAATAGTTCTTCCTCGCGAAGACGCTCTCGCGCTCGATCGAGCATCCCAACGCAAGACCGATTCTGACAGCCATCGAGACAGCCTCGCGGTTGACCGATGGTAGTGCCCCGGGAAGGCCAAGGCAGACCGGACAGACCAGAGTGTTCGGTTCCGCGCCGAATTCAGCAGGGCAACGGCAGAACATCTTTGTGCGTGTGAGGAGCTGAGCGTGGACCTCGAGGCCTATCACCGGGATATATTCCCTGCCTGCCGCCATCATGCCTCACCTCCGCCGGGAACGAACCTTTCCCTGAAGCGGAAAAGTCTCTCTAGGCTTCTCGCCCCTCGGAGTACCAGATCCTCTCTGCCCCTGGCAGCGATGAGCTGCACTCCCACGGGCAGTCCGTCCGCCGAAAGCCCGACCGGCACAGATAATGCCGGAAGTCCGGCGATACTGGCGGGTGTTGTGAATATATCTGAAAGGTACATCGAGACCGGATCATCAAGTCTCTCACCGAGCTCAAAAGCCGGCCCCGGAGTCGTCGGCAGCATCAGCAGATCGATCCGGCTGAATATATCGCGGTATGCAGCTGTTATCATTTCCCTGACTGCAAGCGCCTTCCTGTAATATTCGTCGTAGTATCCGGCTGAAAGAACGTACGTGCCTAAAAGTATCCTTCTCTTTACTTCCTCACCGAATCCGGCAGTCCTCGTCGATGAATACAGTTCTCCGAGAGAATCTGAATCGATCCTCATCCCGTATCTCACACCGTCGAAACGGGCGAGGTTTGAAGATGCCTCCGCGTTCGCGATGATGTAGTAGCATGCGATCGAAGTATCCATCCCCGGGAGAGGTACGATTTCGGGAGAGCTGCCGGCGGCTGACATAGCGCGGGATGCCTCATCTATTGCGGCGGCCAAAGCAGGATCCAGGTCCCATCCTTCCAGTTCTTCCGGTACACCTACCGACAGTCCGGCTAACCCGTCTTCCAGGCCGGAGAGCAGGTCGGGACAATTCTCCGGTATTGCTGTCGAATCATATCCGTCAGGACCGGCGAGCGCCTGCATCAGCAGGGCGCACCCCTCCGTATCGGATGCGATGGGGCCGATCTGGTCGAAACTGCTCGCGAACGCAACTAGTCCATACCTCGATATCCTGCCATATGTCCCTTTCAATCCCGTCACCCCGCAGAACGATGCGGGCTGCCGTATCGAACCTGCAGTGTCCGAACCGAGTGCGGCAGGCACCATCCCCGCGGCCACAGCAGCGGCTGACCCGCCGCTCGAACCTCCGGGTGTGCACTCCTCGTTCCATGGATTTCTCACCTTCCCGAAGGCCGAGTACTCGTTTGACGAGCCCATCGCGAACTCGTCCATATTGGTCTTTCCTATGATTATCGCGCCGGCCTTTTCCAGATTCTCGACAACAGTAGCGTTGTATGGAGGATGGTATCCCGCGAGTATCTTCGAACCGCATGTAGTGGGCTTGCCCCTCATGCAGATATTGTCCTTCACCGCCACCGGTATTCCATAGAGCGGCAAGCTCCCGGCATCAGCCATCTCGAGTTCCCCCGCTCGTGCCAGAGCCTCATCGCGGAAGACGTCGAGGAAAGCGCCGACGATTCGATCACGTGTATCGATAGCGTCGATGCAGTCTCTAACTACCTCGGCAGGCTTGATCCTGCCCTCACGGTAGAGAGTCAGGAGCTCTCCGACACTCTTCTCTGCCAGTCCGCTCATGATTCTCCCCCACTCTCACGATCGATGACCGGGGGGACACGGAAATATCCGTTCTCTCTATCGGGAGCTTGGCCGAGAACCTCTTCCCTCTCGAGACATTCATGCGGTTCGTCTGCCGAAGGAAGCACCGTGGATGACACTTCCTCCGTTCCTGAACCGGTATCGACCTCAGCGATTTTGTGTAGGAAGCCGAGTATCCTGTCGAGCTGGAGCCTCAGCCTGTCACGCTCCTCAGGATCGAGATCGATCCTGGCCAGGGCCTCGAGGTCTCCGAATTCAATATCCGTCAGTTTCAATGATTCCTCTCTTTCCTTCACAAGAGAGACTAACCGCAGCGGCGCCGGGCTGTCAAAACGATTCGTTCCTTGAATATAAAGCCGGGTAGAGTTGTATCGGGTGTGTATATCATCTTTGAATTGACCCCTGTTCACGGCTGACATAATATCGCCCTTGAAACGGCAAATCTGGAGGTTCAAATGAGATCGCCCCTGTTTACCGCCGCGGTAGTGCTCCTGCTGCTGGTTTTAGTCTTGTCGCCACCGGCGAAGGCAGACAAAAGTTACAACCACCCATCAATCGATTTCGAGATTACATTTCTGCCCGACGGCAGCGCGGAGATAGAAGAGACAAGAGCCTTCAAGTTCGACGGCTCTTTCTCCTGGGCCTTCATCGAGAAAGGCACCCGCGGAAAGTACGGTTCATACGGGGTAGAGTTCCATGGTGTCTGGGACGCCGAGACAGGGGAACAGCTGCGTCATGAGACCTACGAAAAAGGCGGAATCGAGGGAGTAAAGTGGTATTACTCGGCGCAAAACAGGACGAGAGAGTTCCTGATCAAATACAGGGTGACAGGAGCTGTCCAGAAATACATGGATGCCGCCCAGTTCTACTGGCACATCATCAGTGACAGCCACGCATATATAAGAAACGTCAATGTGGTCCTGACTCCGCCTGAACCCAGCCCTTACCTTTTCAAGGTCTTCGTTCATACGGAGACTCCTCCCGGCAGGCTCGATTTCGAGAAGGATTTCAGCGGCGCCCGCGTCGATCTCTCGGGAGTCAGCAGAAACAAATCCGTGGAACTGAGGGTCCTGCTCGACCCTGATGTCTTCCCGGATGCCCCTCTCCTCTCAGGCGAGTCGCACGGTACGCTGCTCGAGGATGAGAAGCGCGTGACAGAACAGTGGCGAATGGCGCAAGAGAGAAGAATAGAGCGGTACGCACGCAGCCGGGCCATGATAAAGTACTCGGTCATCGCCGGTATCATACTCCTCCTCGCCCTTATAGCCCTCTACTTCTGGTTCTTCTTCAAATTCGGCAAGGAACCGGATATAGACTACGACCACGACTACGAGAGAGAACCTCCGAGGGATCTCCCCCCCTGCGTCCTCCCGGCGATACTCACGCAGAGCGCCGTGCAGGATACCGAGATGGGCAAATCGTTTGCCGCCGCTCTTATCGAAAGCGCGAGGCTTGGCTACCTGGAGATAACTGAGACCGAAAAGAAGGTCCTTCTCTTCAAGAGCAAGGGCCTCGAATACACCCTTACCGACAAGGGGAAGAAACTGCTCACCGGGAAGTACGAACCCTCGGGGAATGAACGTCCACTGATCCCGTTTGAGGAGGATGTCATCAGGACTGTTTTCATCAAGGCCGGCGAGGGAGACAGTGTAACAAGCCACGAGATCGAGGAATGGGCCAAAAAGACGACCGGCATGAAGACCAATTTCAAGGATTTCATGGACAGGCGGAAGAAAAGCCTCAGAAGTGATTTCGAGAGGGACTATTTCAAACTCGATGATCCTGTCAGTGAGAAGGCGAAAAAGGGCTTCATAGGGATATCGGTCGGTGTAGGGCTGATCTTCGTGCTCCTCTTTATGGGAGGCCTCAGGAGCCCCGTGTTATTCGGCTTCGCTCCTCTGACAATACTGCTCGGGGTCCTGCTCTCCATCCCGCTTGCCAGGAGGACTCCCGAGGCGGCGCTTGAACACGCGAGGTGGAAAGCGTTCAAGAGGTTCATGAGTGATTTCTCCGCGATGAAAGAAGCCGGCCCCTCCCTTCTGCCGATCTGGGAGCACTACCTCGTCTACGCTGTCGCACTTGGCGTTGCCGACAAGCTGATAAACAACCTCAAGCTCGTTGCGAAGGAATACAGCTCACCTGTCCCCATGGTCGTGTGGTTCCATCCCATTCATGCCGCTTCTATCGGAACAGGCGGCGTCGAGGGCCTCTCGTCGCTAGATTCTATGACCGCTTCGCTGAGCAACCTCGAGAGTCTCGCTTCCGCCATGTCGACTTCGACCTCTACAGGAGGCGGATTCAGCGGTGGAGGAGGCGGCGGTGGCGGTGGAGGCGGCGGCAGCGGTGCTGGTTGATATCTTAACAGGGAGTCGTTGAATGAGTCCAGCAAACATAGTGATCATCATCCTCGCTGGTGGACTGGGGATCTGGATAATCCTTACCTACAACAGGTTCGTCACCCTGAGAAACAGGTGCGTCAATTCCCTTTCCCAGATCGATATCCAGATACAGAAACGCCATGAGCTCGTCCCGAAACTCGTCGATACGGTCAAGAGTTACGCTTCTCATGAGCAGGAGACACTGGAGAAGGTCACAGCAGCCAGGGCGGAGGCCGTAGGCGCAGGATCGACCAGGGAGAAAGCCGGAGCGGAGGACAGCCTCGATTCGGCCGTGAGATCCCTGTTCGCGTTAGCTGAAGCCTACCCCTCACTGAAAGCAGACACCCTCTATCTCGAACTGCACAGGGACCTGACCAAGCTCGAGGACGATATCCGATTCTCCAGACAATTCCATAACGACACAGTAATGAGACACAATACGGCTATAAGCACCTTTCCAGCCAACCTTGTGGCGAGATTCGCCGGCGCCGGAGAGATGGAATACTTCGGGCTTCACGGTTGACTCTCCCCTCTCCCGGACATATTTTTAAATATGAAACTACGCATGGCTTCCGTCATCGTCTCACTCGCCCTGCTCGCCTCATGTTCAGGTGAAGAAGAACCTTTTAACAATTACATCGAAGATCCTCCTCCCGACCCCAGTGTGCGATGGACGACGCTTGCTTCCGGCAAATCGCTCAGTGGCGTCTGGATAGATCAGAGCTCGACTGCTTACGCGGTCGGCGAAGTGGGGACAGCCTTCTATTCAAAAGACGGAGGCTGGGTACCGATGCCGATCGGTTCTTCCGTCGACTTCAACGATATCTGGGGTGACGGCAACGGGTCGCTGTACGCTGTAGGAGAGGACGGCACGGTGGCGAAATACGACGGAAGCTGGACCACTTATTCTACACCTGTATCGGTCGAACTTCGGTCCATATGGGGAAGCTCTCCGAGTAACATATTCGCAGCAGGCAGATCCGGCAAGATCATCAGGTACAACGGGTCCCGCTGGGAAGAGATGAAAAGCGGTACTAACTTCGATCTATACAGCATATTCGGCACCTCAGGCAATGATGTCTTTGCGGTCGGCAGTAGGGGCACGGTCCTGCATTTCAATGGAGAGGAATGGCAACCTGTCCAGAGGCCTTATAGTGCGACCTTCACCGGAGTATGGGCAGATTCCTCAAACACTTTTTATGTAGTCGGGCTCGGCGGGTATATCGTGCGTTACTCTGAGGGTATATGGAACAGGATGGACAGCGGGACCACTCATCCTCTCAGGAGCATCCACGGCACCTCGAGCAGCGAGATCTATGCTGTCGGCGATAACGGAACGATCCTCGAATACGACGGGAATGTCTGGACCGATCACAGCACCGAATACAGCATCTTCCTTGAAGATATCCATACATGTAACGGCGAGGCCCTGAGTGTTGGCTCACCCGGCTCGATAGTCAGATATGACGGTGACTACTGGCAGATAGAATCACGCACCACATATGCCCATCTGTATTCGGTTTTCGGCGCCGGAAAGCATGTCTTCGCGGCTGGCCAGACAGGCACGATCCTTCATTACGATCGCGAAGTCTGGCAGGTAGAGACCTCGGCATATTCGTTTGACCTCTACTCCCTCTGGGGTAGATACACCGACTGGATGATGGTCGCCGGCGATGGAGGCAGGACCTTCATATTCGACAGCGCTGACTGGAACGATCCTGGCGGCGAACCTGTTACGGCTATCTTTGATCTGTGGGGATTTAACGAAACCGACGTATGGGGCGCCGGCGCTTATGGACGGATATACCATTTTAACGGTTCAGAATGGACGCTGGAAGGTACTCCCGACCTGGACTGGCTGTACGGAATCTGGGGTCCGGCACCAGGCGATGTATTCACCGTTGGAAACGGCGGCAGAATTTTCCGGCTGGTCGAAGGAGAATGGATATCTATGGAGACCGGGACAGACAGGCAGCTGTTCGACATATGGGGAAGCTCTGCGGAGGACATCTTCGCGGTCGGACTGCACGGAACGGTGCTCCACTTCGACGGTACTGAATGGGAAGAGATGATTACGCCGACACAGAGATCGCTCTATGGAATATGGGGTTTTGCCGCTGATGATGTGATCGCTGTCGGGGAATACGGCACAGTAATCAGATTTGACGGTGACAAATGGGTGTCCGAGGACTGCGGCACGGCTGAACACCTTCGCGGCGTATGGGGTACATCAAGTACAGATATCTTTGTCGCGGGTTCGCTCGGGACAGTTATATACTACGGGCTGGTCGAATAATACTGTCAGCATCACAGCTGAACTGACCGAGCGAAAGGACCTGAAATTGACCGAAAGAACAAGACTCCTCGCATCCCTTCTACTCCTAGCGGCCTCCGCCCTCCTTTTGGCGGGATGTTCCGGGCTGCCTGACGGAGACGCTGGTTCATCCATGTCAGGCGGACCTTATCTTGGACAGGAGCTCCCCGGGGCCGAACCTGTCATCTTCGCCGAAGGTATTGTCAGCACGGGGCTCTACACCCGTGACCTGGCGATGACACCGGATAGATCAAAGATCTACTTCTGCTCTATCGTCGGCAACTATGCCTATTCGGCCATATTCGAAACACGGCTCGAGAACGGCAGATGGACCGAACCGGCTGCTCTGGAGTTCGCTTGCGACCCCGCCTGGATGAATATCGAGCCTTTCGTACATCCCGACGGTTCACGCTTCTACTTCATATCGAACAAAAGCGGCAACCAGGATATCTGGGTCGCCGACAGAACAGATAAAGGCTGGTCGGACGCGTACGCACTCGACGCTCCCGTCAACTCCGAGGCGCCCGAGTACTTCCCTTCCGTCACCAGAGGCGGGACCATCTACTTCACTCGCGAGGATCCGGGAACGAGGGCGAGCCGGATATTCAGGGCCAGACCTGACGGCGAAGGATTCGCTGAGCCTGAGTCCCTGCCGAACCATGTCAACTCTACCTCCGCTCAGTTCAACGCCTTCATCGATCCCGACGAGCGCTTCCTCATCGTTTGTGTTTACGGAAGAAAGGATTCGTTCGGATCAACCGACTATTACATCACCTTCCGGAACGAGAATGATAAATGGAGCGCCCTTGTCAACATGGGCGAGCCTGTCAATACAGAGAGCGGCCTCGAGTACTCACCGTACATCTCCCCCGACGGAAAATACTTCTTCTTCATGTCATCGAGAAAGAAACCTTCACAGAATGCAGACAAACTGCCTCTTACCAGGGATCACATGATGGAGATGCACAACTCACCTGGATATGGGAACCCCGCGGTATGGTGGATGGAGGCCTCTTTCATAGACAGCCTGGCTGCATCAGCGAAATGGGAATGATATAGCGGTATGCTTCTAGCGATTCCAGAGGCCGAGGTTTCTCATCACTATCATGGAGGCGATAAACTGGAAATATTCGGCCTCGTCTGCCGGGATTCCAGCATGATATGAGAATCTGTGCGTCTCTTCGAGGAACAGGGTCGAATAGATCACACATGCCATAAGATACGATCCTCTGACGGAGGGATGGCTCCAGTCAGGATTGAACAGGTAGTGTAGTTCAGGGCCTGTCTTCATGACCTGGTTCCACGCCCAGCCTACAGGAGCGATAACGAATCCAACTTCATCACTGAACTCAAGCGTATTGTCATAGATCAGCTGCTGCATATCAAAATAGGTCTCGGTCCGTCCTTCTATATATGTCAGGCCGTCCTCATAGGCCCAGGGCATACAGTACACCGTCAGAGCATCGGGGTTATTTGCCTCGACCTGTTCCTTCAGGAGCATAAACGGTTTTTTCAGCGCATGAAAATCACGGGGATAAAATATATTCTGATGGTCGTAGGGGAACGCCATGACAGCCCCTGAACCCTGGAGCATCACAAAGTCCCATTTCTGTGAATTGATCTTTTCAAGGGTCTCCGGATTGTAGGCGTGATATTCAAGGAAAGCGCCGCCGACTGTGTATGCATCTACAATGACTTCCCTCCCGCCGCTTCGAGCGAGTTCCTGGAACATAAGATGCTGCTCGTTGGTAGCAAAGTGACTTGATCCGATAAACAACACCTTGATGGGTGGTACTTCCGTGATATAGATAGTCACGCTCGCGGTATCAGCCGCGCCGTCACTGTCCAGGGCAGTCAGTGTGATGACATGTGTATTGACGGAAAGATCGGTCCTGCTTAACGATTCTTCTGCGCCGAGATCACCATCTTTATCAGACACCCAATTCAGGGAAGACCCTTCAAGCTCACCATCCTCCTCATCCATCCCTGTTCCGGCAAAGTGAACGCTGTCGCCTTCCAGATATGATTGCCCATCTCCCGGGGTGATGATTACAGCGTCAGGATCTGAATTGGTCTCAGGAGTGAGCGGATCATCCAGACAACCGGCGAGAATCAAGGATAGCATCGGAAGGAATAGCAACAGGGATATTACTTTGCTCATGGTGCTCCTTGATTATCAAGCGTATATGCAGACCACAATTAAATATAATTGAAGCGTCCGTAACATCAAGCCGTTATGATATCATTATCGAAATGTATTGCTTCAGCAAGGCGGGTAGGATTGATATCTCTGACAAAACAGGATGCGATAGCTATCCTGAAAATTGACCATGGCAAAAAGAATCCCATCGATTCCACTATGATCGGTGAGATCTATAAAGCGCTTAAAGATCTGCGAGACGACCCGGAGATCCACGGGCTGGTACTGGGTAGCGCCAGCGACAGGTTTTTCTCAATAGGATTCGATATTCCAAACCTGTTTGATCTCTCCAGGGTAGATTTCGGTAGGTTCTACAAGGCTTTCACTGAACTCTGCCTGGAACTCTACACCTTTCCGAAACCGACTGCGGCTGCTGTACAGGGCCATGCAACCGCCGGTGGATTCATCCTCACCCTCGCCTGCGACTACAGGATCTGTTCCCGGGGAAATGTCCTTATGGGGCTGAACGAAGCAGCGCTCGGAGTGCCGGTCCCCTGGTTCAGCGAACTGGTCCTGGAAGCAAAAGCGGGCAAAAATAACGCAAAGACAATAATCGATGAGGGAGAATTCTTTCTGCCGGAGGATGCCCTGAAAATGGGGATAATCGATGATATCTTTGAAAACGACGAAGTGCTCCCGAATGCCTTAGTCGCCGCCAGTGACGTCACTCCGGACATCATGGCTGTCTTCAGGACCATAAAGAGCGCCCGTACAGACAGGATCGAGAAGAATGTTGTTAAGACCATGGGTGAAAAGACGGAGGCCTTCCTTGATCGCTGGTACGCTCCTGAGGTTCGCGAGAATCTTAAAGAAGCAATGAAGAAGTACTGAGCCGTCACCTATCGCCTGAAGGTGAACGGAGCATAGCTGGCGAGGAACTTCTTTGTCCCGTAACCTGGGAACTGTACCGAGACTTTCAGCTCGGCTCCCGACCCTTCGAGGCTCTTGATCTTTCCCTCTCCATACTTCGGATGAAAGACGGTGATACCGACGCGGTACCTTGAGTCTTCGCGTTGCACGTCCGAACTGTCAGTGAACGAGTTAAAGGATGGGATCGACTGAGCCACATCGGAGAGTGTACGTCTCGGAACGGCGGTCCCTGTCACTTCCGTATGTTCTTTGGGAACCTCGTCAAGGAATCTCGACGGCCTGTTTCCTGTCCAGCTTCCGAACTGCATTCTGCTTGCAGCGCAGAAGAGATACAGCTCCTCCATCGCCCTGGTCATACCGACATAGAATAGCCGGCGCTCCTCCTCAAGCTCCGTATCGTCATCGAAAGCTGAATAGTGAGGCAACAGTCCCTCTTCCATTCCGGTGACAAATACTGCCCGGAATTCGAGACCCTTTGAGTTATGGAGGGTCATCATGCTGACCTTCTCCTCACTCTTCAGTTTGTCGAGATCGCTGAACAAGGCTATCTCTTCGAGAAAAACGGACAGAACAGGGTTCTCAGAGGAAGATGAGAATCTCATTGTCTCGTTGAGTAGCTCCTCAACATTCTCGAGCCTCGTCTGTGCGGTAACCGGATCCTCCCTGAGGTAATCCCTGTACCCTGTTCTCTCTATCACCAGCGACAGCAGTTCATGCGCGGTCTGGTCCGCCGCCATGAGTTCGAAGGATGCCATCATCTTTGAGAAATCGGTCGCTCTGGCCCGCTGCGCGGATCCTAGAGAATCGAGTGCGCCGGGCTTTCTGATGAAAGGATGAAGACTCTCGCCCGCTGCCGCCGCCTCGATCTTCGCAATTGTCACTCCTCCGATACCCCGTTTCGGGACATTCAGTACCCGTCGGAATGCGACATCGTCATCCGGATTGCTTATAAGCTTGAGGTACGCGAGCAGGTCCTTTATCTCTTTTCTCTCATAAAACCTCACCCCGCCTATGATCTGGTAGGGCAGCCCGCCCTTCATCATCGCAGCCTCGAGGGCCCGCGACTGAGCGTGGGTGCGATAGAGAACGGCGATCTCACTGCGGCTGTACCCTCCCCTTATAAGCCTGATGATCCCTTCCCTGACCGCCGCGGCCTCTCCACGGTCATCGGAGGCATGATAGATCCTGACAGCCTCGCCCCGGGCCTTTTTCGACCAGAGGCTCTTGCCTTTCCTTCCCGCGTTGTTGGCGATAACGGCGTTCGATGCATCAAGGATCGTCCCGGTGGAACGGTAGTTCTCCTCGAGCTTCACAGTGAGCGTATCGGAATATACGCGGTCGAACTGGAGGATGTTCTCGATCGTCGCTCCCCTCCAACCGTATATCGCCTGGTCGTCATCTCCGACGACAAAAAGATTTTTGTGGGTCGAAGCGAGCATGTCGATCATAACCATCTGGATGGTGTTCGTATCCTGAAACTCGTCGACAAGTACGTACTTGAACTGCCTCGCGTACCTGTCGAGGACCTTCGGATGAGCGGAGAAGAGCTCCACGACCCTGACGATCAGGTCATCGAAGTCGAAGGCATTGCACTTTTTCAGCTGCTTCGCGTACTCGCCGTATACAGTCGCGTAAAGTTCCTCGAGCCTGTCCACCGCGTTCTCGAACGCCTCGCCGGGAGGCACCAGTCCGGTCTTCCAGCGTGAGATCATGCTCCTGACGGCGGCCGGGGGATACTCGTCCAGCTTCCACCCCTTCTTCTTCATGATGTCCTTGATCAGGCTTGTCACATCGACTTCATCGTATATCGCGAAATTATTCTTGAATCCAATATGCTTCGCTTCCCGCCTCAGTATCCGTAGTCCTGTAGCATGAAATGTCCCTATCCACGATGGCGCCCCCCGGTCCCCTACTGCCCGAGCGACACGGGCGCGCATCTCTCCGGCGGCTTTATTGGTGAATGTAAAGGCAAGAACACGGTCGGGAGAGACCTTTATATCCCTGACCAGGTACGCGATCCTCTCAGTGAGGACCCTCGTCTTGCCGCTCCCTGCGCCGGCGAGTACCAGTACATGACCCTCTGTCTTTTCAACGGCCTGCTTCTGTTGCGGATTCAGTTCGGTCTTCAAGCTGAGGCGCCCTTTCGTGATAGTCAGAGATTTATGCCGGACGGCATCCTAGAATTGCGGCCCGATATAGAAATGGAAGTTCGGTTGGCCAGTGTACCTGAAGTCAGTCGGCCAGCCGAGCTGGAAGTCAAGAACCATGTACCCGAACCTCATGTAGAATCCTACACCGAAGTCGCTCCAGAAGTCGAGCCCGTTGATTTCCCTTGGCTTCAACCTCGGGTTCATCGGCTCGATAAACACCGGTTCTCCCCATACCGAGCCGGTGTCCAGGAAGAGAGTTCCCCCTATATTCCCGATACCCCAGCGGCCGGGCCATCCGAATATCAGCGCGTCTATCAATGGAAACCTGTACTCTAAATTGACCAGGATCATTCTCGGGCCCTGGAACTGCAGGTACTCGTATCCCCGCAGCGTCAGCGGCCCTCCCAGGTAATAAAACCGCTTGTCAGGTCCCGCGCTCATGCTGGTCACTGCCCGCAGCGCAAGCGAGTTGCGGTGCCAGAGCTGGAAATACCTCCTGTAATCCGCCAGGAAGGTGGTCCTCGCGATATCCTTACTCGAGAAACTGACGGCTCGCGCAGCGCTGACCATCCACCTCGACCCGAATGCGGGGCCGAACGAGCCGTAGTAGGTCGAATCGTGCACGAACGAAAATGTCGGCTGGAAGAGTCTCCTCTGAGAAGTCCCGTTAGTGAGGAGATAGTATTCCTCTTCAGGAGTATTGACCATTTCGGGAGTTATAAAGAACTCACGATCGGATACAAACGCCTGCAGTTCGAGGTCCGCTCTCGTGAACATGGAAAACGGGAAACTCACGTTGCCGAAGACACCGTAGTTTCTTTCGGAAAAGTATCTGTAGTCGGTAAATATCTCTCCTACCGAAGATATCCTCGAATTGAGGTAGTTCTTGAACTGGAAAATACCGAACGAGTAGTCAAGCCTCCGCTTGAGGTAGTAGTAGCTCAGCATGATGTCGCTGTCTTCCAGCGAACCGTACAGTCCGAACTGCAGGAAGATGTGGTGATCCCCGAGCAGGTCGCTGAACGCCACCTGGTTTGCCAGTCCGAATCCGAGGCCGGTCGAGAAAAAGAGCCCTACGCCATTTCCGATATAATCGGGCTGAAACTTCAGATGATAAGGTTCAATCGTACCGATCTTCGCTTTCATCATCTCCCGTTTCGCGTCGAGCGAATCGGGATGGACGCCTTCCTTCGAATCCTCATTGATAACGACAAATGGCGCGTCCCGGCCGATCCCGGGCTCTGGAATACCGGGTTCACCCGGAGGTTTGCTCCCGGATCCCGACATCTCGCCGCTCACGCTCCCCGAAACGGTCTTTTCATCCACGGGCCAGCTTTGATCGAGATTGACCGTCTTGAGAAGTGAATCAGTCGGGTCGATAGCTGCCACCGGACCGTTGGATGATCCGGGAACCTGGATACTGTAATCAGGAACTTCACCGAACGGACGGGAAGTATCCATTGTCTCATTCATCATCGGGCTGCCGGTAGAATATGAGACCGCTGATTTCTCTGTAAACTTCTCCATGACAAAGAGATCGTACCCGCCCTGATTAAAGGCGCTGAATACGAGCCTGTCCCTCTCCGCTGAGTATGACGGGGTAAATATCCCTCCCAGGACATCTGTGAACCTGTGATAGGCGCCATTTATAAGGTTGCCCCTGTAAAGGTTTGTCACATCCGTCTCATCGGAAGTGAAGATTATCTCCTCTCCCCCGTTGAAGATCAAGGGAGCGCTGTCGTTCCCGGGGGTCGAGATGAGAAGTTCCTTTTCCTTTGTTTCGATATCTACGGTCCATATATCTGTCTCCACCTCGAGAACGTTGTCGCTGAGCTGGAGATTGACTCCGGCGAGCCTGTCAACACCTGCACTGTCGGGTGCAAATATCGGCTGTACGGCGACGAGAGGATGCCTGCTGTATGCGAGTTTCCTCCCGTATGGGAACCAGGCCGGATCGGCCTCGTCGTTCATGTCATCGGTGACCTGGGTCGTCGTCTCCGTATCGAAGTCATATACGTAGAGGTCCGTCTGTCCCTTTATCGTTCCCACTACGGCGATCATCTTGCCGTCCGGGGAGACAGCCGGGCTGAAAAAGAAATCGACTGGCATATCGACCTCTTTGAGGATCTTCCCCCTCGGCACGGAAAGGACAAACAGCCTGTCACGCCCGTCCGACTTGGCCACGAAAGCGATGCTCTTCCCGTCCGGCGCCCACACGAGGCTCGACTTCATCGATCGAATAGATTCGAACTTCTCGGACAACGCGCCTTCGAGTATCTTCTTCTCGATCCTGCCGGTGATGGCATTCATCAGGTAGATGCCGTCGAGGCCCTTCTTGTCCGAATAGAATATGATGTACTCGCCGTCGGGCGAAAACTCCGGTTTCGTGTTCTGGTAACTGTACTCCTTGAGATGGTCCGTCAGGCGCCGGCCGTAATGTTCCGGTTCCATCTTGTCAGCGTAGGTCGGCCAGTACTTGCGCCGCAGTTCCTTCTTCCACGCCTTTGAAAGCTCACTTGTCGTTATTCCCAGCGTAGACTTCAGGGCAGCATCGAGTGAACGCTGATACCTCAGCTGATCCATGATCTCGACGACCTTGCCCGGGCCGTAGGTCTCGTTAATATAGTTGATGGCCGACTGCCCGGCCTTGTAGTTCATATATCCGCCGGCGTAGCTCAGGTCGTACGGCAGATAATCGAAGATCGTGGCGTCACGCATGAACATCCTCGCCGTAGCGTCCATACCGCCGACAGAGTAGTACTCTGAGATACCCTCGGCGAACCATAGAGGGATGTTGAACAGGGCGCCCTGCGCGAAGGCAGACCTCAGCAGAGACCCATATATGATATCGAACTCGAACATATGCACGAGCTCATGAATCGCGGTGTGCGCGAAATCCTCGTTTGTACCGCTGAAATGCAGCACCATCCTCTTGCGGGTCGGCTCTGCGAATGCCTGTACTCCTTCAGGTAGAAGGCCCCAGGTGATATTTGTCTGCTGGAAATAAGAATGGCTCGCGTACAGGATGACAGGGATCCGCCAGCTGATATTGTGTTGAAAATCGCTCGAGAGTTTGCCGTACCCGTATTCCATGATCACCGCGGTCCTCGCGGCAAGGTCACGGTAGCCTTCGTGGAAGTGTATATCGAAATGGGGCGTCTTGAGGACTTTCCATTCGAACTTGTTGTACTGTACCTTGTTTTTGCCGAAGTACCAAGCCTGAGCGCCGGCGTTCTCCGCTACAATAGCGGAGACGGCCAGCACAATCAGCACCAGCGCCAGCAGACGAGTTACAGGCCTCCTCATCGATCTATCCTCCCACGGGGCTTAGTTCTCTATAAAGATGTCCCCTGATTTGTTTATTTTCAAGTGATTTAACGAAGATTTGCCCTGATTAGAACTCCCAGCGGAGTTTGAGGTCGACGTTGTACTCGTCTGTGCTCCTCGTGCTCTCCCCCATCATCGTCGTCTCGGAGTGCTTTATAAGCTGCGTTCTGATCAGGAAGAGCCTGCTGATCCTGTATTCGACCTCGATTTGCCGGGCGGTCGATATCGCAAGACCCTGCCTGTATTTGACGTAGAGTCCCTCAGAGAGGTATTTGCCAACGGCGACCATCGTCTGCTTCTGATCGGTCCCGTTCGCGGTACCGTTCTGGACCCCTTCTGTATCCAGCTCGATCGTTATCCCCTGCATCTGGGAGTTCAGCACCCTCTCGAGGTAGTTCGCAGCCAGGCCCTGCGCCGTACCCATCGCATCCCAGCTCTCCTGTCCCCCGGGAGCTCCGACGATCCCGCCTCCGAGCATCTTCCATATATCTGTCTCGCTGTATCCGGGATCCTCATGCACAAGGGTCACTTTCGGCTCGACGTCATCCTGCATCCAGAGCAGAGAGAGGAATATCTTC
>CAYWGA010000050.1:0-26165 GCA_964457905.1 uncultured bacterium
CGCGGGAAAACAGGCTGGATTCTACAAGATGTCGGACGTGCTCGGGCTCTGACCTTCAACAAGATTGAAAAACAGAAAGGGCGCTCCCCATGGAGCGCCCCTTTTTTATTCACTCAAACAGTCTGCTTACAGGTTAAAGCAGACTACGCGCGGCTCGGTCATCTCCTGGAGGGAGAACTTGATGCCCTCACGGCCGAGGCCGCTGTTCTTCACGCCGCCGAACGGCATGAGGTCGACGCGGTAGTCGGACGAATCGTTTATGATGATACCGCCCACCTCGAGCTCCTGTATCGCCCTGTATGCCTTCCCGATATCCTTCGTGAAGATACCGGCGTGCAGGCCGAAATCGACATCGTTTGCCCTGGCGATAGCCTCGTCCAGGTCCGCGACCGGGTAGAGGTTCACCGTCGGGGCAAAGACCTCGTCCTTGTCGATCTTGCACCCTACCGGAACATCTGCCAGTACGGTCGGATCGTAGATCGCTCCGTTGCGAGTTCCGCCTGTGAGCACCTTCGCGCCCTTTGCTACGGCGTCGTTGACCCACTTCTCTATTCTCTTGGCCTCTCCCTCGGCGATCATCGGACCCATGTTGCAGTCCTCGTCGAGTTTCGGGCCGACCTTGTACTGCTTAGTGCGCGCGACGAACATGGTCTCGAACTTCTTGTAGATCGCTTCCTCGATATAGATGCGCTGGACACCGATGCAGTTCTGCCCGGCCGCCCAGAAGGCGCCTGATACCGAGTTCTCTACGGCCTGCTCGAGATCGCAGTCATCGCAGACGATGACCGGCGTGTTGGAGCCGAGCTCCATCCCGATCTTCTTGAGGCCGACCTTCTTCATGATCTCCTGTCCCGCTTCGACACCGCCGGTGAAGCTGACCATCCTGACCCTGGGGTCGGTCACAAGGGGATCGCCGATCTTCGCGCCGTAGCCGGTAACGCAGTTGAGTATACCGTCGGGCAGCCCCGCTTCCATCAGGGCCTCACAGAGCTTGAGGGCCGAAAGGGGTGTCACTGTCGCCGGCTTGAGGACGACTGAGTTGCCGCCCGCTATCGCCGGTCCGAGCTTGTGCGCAACGAGGTTGAGCGGATCGTTGAACGGCGTGATCGCTGCGATAATACCGATCGGGAACCTGAAAAAATACCCGACCCTGTTCTCCGAACCGACGTTCGTATCGAACGGAATCGTCTCGCCGTTTATCCTTCGGGCCTCCTCGGCCGATATCGTCATCGTCTGGGCGGCGCGGTAGACCTCCATGCGGGCCTCACCGATCGTCTTGCTCCCCTCCCTCGCGATGATGACTGCGAACTCCTCAGCCTTGGCATCGATGATGTCCGCTGCCTTCTTGAGGATCCTGACCCTCTCGTGGACGGGGAGTTTGCGGCTGATCTTGAATCCTTCTTCAGCCGCGTCTATCGCAGCCTTGATATCGTCAGCTGTTCCGCTGGGAACAGTGTCTATCACCGAGTTGTCGAACGGGTCGCGGACCTCGATCGTGTCCTTGCCGTCGACCCATTTCCCTGCGATAAGCATCTTCATGCCTATACCATCCTGTCTATGGCCAGCATATCTATGAGGAGCGAATAACCAGTCTCGATCTTGCCGGCCCCGGGGCCGACGATCGTGACTTCGCCGAGAAGATCGGTAACGAATGTAAGGGCGTTAGAGGCTCCGCCGACCGCTGCGAGAGGATCGGTCAAAGCGACCTTCTCCGGCTTGACTGACGCTTTAACGCCCGCACCGTCACGCGTGACCTTGCCGATCAGCTTCCAGCGCATCCCGTCCGCTTTCGCGGCCGCGACGTCATCGAGGGAGATCTGGGTGATCCCGGTCCTGTCTACGTCTTCGGGGGAGATATCGGCACCCATCACTGACTTGGCGAGGATGACGACCTTGGCCAGCGCGTCGAATCCCTCGACGTCGGCTGTCGGGTCGGCCTCCGCGAAGCCGAGCTCCTGGGCCTCCTTGAGGACCTCATCGTAAGCCCTGCCCGCTTCCATGTTGGTCAGGATGAAGTTCGTTGTCCCGTTGAGTATGCCGCGGATCTCGGTGATCTCGTTCCCCGCCAGTGTGAACTCGCAGAGGTTGAGGACCGGGGTGCCGGCAACAACTGTTCCCTCGTAACGGAACTGCACGCCCTTGCTCTCCGCCAGAGCGGCGAGGTCCTTGAAGAATAGAGCCGTCGGGCCCTTGTTCGTCGTAATGAGGTGCTTGCCGCCCTCGAGAGCAGCCCTGAAGTGGCTGTTGGCCGGCTCGCCAGTCTTGATGTCGGTGTAAGAGACCTCGATCACTGTATCGGCGTCGCTCTGCCCGATCGACTCGAGAGCGTCGAGACCTGTCGTCGCGCCGGGGTATTCTGATATTTTCCCGTCGGCTGCGAGCTCGAGGACCTTGGCCAGGTCGAGGCCGTTATTGTCGAGCGCCGAGCCGAGCTTGAAATCACTCACCGCGACTACTGAATAATCGAACCCGTACTTTGACTTCAGTTCATCCTTCTTCCTGAGAAGGATCTCCGCCAGGCCCTGCCCAACGACACCGAATCCTATGAATGCGAGTTTCTGCATCTTCGACTCCCTCAGTTCGTTTATTGTTACGCGTTCAGCGCCCGGTCGAGATCTTCCATCAGGTCGTTTTCATCCTCGAGTCCCGCCGAATAGCGGATCATGTTCTCGGGGACACCGGCCTTCGCCCTTTCCTCGGGACCAAGCTGGTAATGTGTCGTAGCCGCCGGCTGAATAGCCACGGTCTGCGACGAACCGAGGTGAGTCGTGTGAACGGCGACCGACAGGTTGTCGATGACGTTCCTTGTCGATTCGAGCCCGCCCTTTACGTTGAAGCTCATCATCGAGGAGAAGGCGGACATCGTTTTCTTTGCGATCTCGTGCTGCGGGTGGCTCTCCAGTCCTGGATACCTGACCGACTCGATCTTCGGATGCTTCTCGAGGAACTTTGCTATTACCATAGCGTTGCTCGAATGCTTGCCCAGCCTGAGCGACAGCGAGTCGAGGCCGAGCAGGCAGAGCCACGCGTTGAACGGGGCTATCGACGGTCCGATGTTCCTGTAGCCGATGTGCCTGACATGGTCGAGGAACTCTTTCTTGCCGCAGATAACGCCGGAAAGGCTCGTCCCGTTTCCACTGATATACTTCGTCGCCGAGTGGATGATGATGTCGGCGCCCATCTCGGCCGGCCTCATCAGGGCGGGAGAGCAGATAGTGTTGTCCACCATCAGAGGAATACCCTTCGATTTCGCCAGCTCGGCGATCGCCGGGATATCGGCTACGAAAAGGTTCGGGTTGCTGGGCGATTCGACGTGCATCAGCTTCGTCTTGGGGGTTATCGCCTTCTCCCATTCCTCGATCTTGTCGGGCTCGACGACCCAGTTCGTCTTTATGCCCATCCGGGGAAAGGACGTAGCGAAGAGCTGCTGCGTTCCGCCATATACCCGCTGCGAAGATACGATCTCCTCACCCGATTCGACAAGATGATGGACGACCATGAAGATCGCGGCCATCCCGGAAGCTGTACCGAGACCGGCCTCGGTACCCTCGAGAAGGGCCATCCTCTTCTCGAAGATATCGCATGTCGGGTTGTTGATACGCCCGTAGGCGAACCCTTCCCTCTTGTAGCTGTAAAGCTCCGCGGCCCATTCGGCCGACTCGTAGGGGAATACCGCGCTCTGGATCAGCGGCGGCGGCATCGAGTTATAACGCAGCTGCTCTTCCCAGGGGTAACCGCCCTTGACTGCCAGTGTGTCGAATCTCAGATCCTTCTCTTCCATTTCAGTCCTCCTTATGACTGTGATTTCCCATTCTTCCTGTTGTTTTTCTTATGGCTGTTTCCATTTCCATTTCCGCTCGAACCGTTGCAGCCCGATTCATCCAGCGGTACGCTGATCTCTCTCTTCAGGGTCGAGAGGACAAACATCGTCTTGACCCGGTCGATCCCCTTTATCCTCGTGAGCGAATGAAGGAGGAAATTCTCGTAGTCATCGATGTCTCTCGTGTAGACCTTGAGGAGATAGTCGTCGGTTCCGGCGATGTGATAGCACTCCCTCACACTCGAACATTCATCAACAAATGCGTGAAAGTTCTCCATCGAATCCTTCTGATGCAGGTTCAGCGAAACGGCAACGAACGAGACGGTGCCCATGCCGACCTTTTTATTGTCGACGAGCGCCGTGTATCCCGTGATCACTTCCTTCTCCTCGAGTTTTCTGACTCGCTCGAGGACGGCGGGCGGGCTCAGGCCGATCCGCTCGGCAAGTTGCACGTTCGAGATACGGCCCTGCTCCTGCAGGATCTCGACGATCTGCCGGTCCATCGGATGCATTTCCACTACTTCCGCTGCCAACACGATTCTCCTTGGTTTATTAGGCATATCTGCGTTCAGGCTGAAGATAGTAAGGCAAATAGCGCATATTGTCAACTTTTATTAATAATATTAATGCCATTTCCGTTGATAATTCATGTTTGAGTGCCGGGCAGCGGGTGCTACAATGGGGAAAAGGGGTTTAACCACGGTTAGAATGGAAATAACATGAAAATAGCACTGGTACAGCAGCACGCCGAAAGGGAGATGGAGGGGAATATCGCCCGCGGACTCAGGGCTCTCGAAGAGGCTGCGCGCGCAGGCGCCGACCTGGTCGCTTACGCCGAGCTCGCCTTCAGCTGGTTCCACCCCCAGCACGAGGCCGAGGGAGACGTTTCACGCCTCGCAGAACCGGTTCCGGGACCGATCACGAACGCCTTCTGCGCGAAGGCGAAGGAACTGGGCGTGGTCGTCGTCCTGAACCTCTTCGAGCTTGACGGGGAGAAGACTTACGACTGTTCGCCGGTGATCGACTCGGACGGAACGATCGTCGGCAGGAACAGGATGGTCCATGTAGCCGACCTTCCGTGCTTCCGCGAGAAGGGATACTACTCTCCAGGCGACCTCGGCGCAGGAGTGTTCGAAACAAGCGCCGGCAAGGTCGGGGTAGCGATATGCTACGACCGCCATTTCCCCGAGTATATGCGCGCCCTCGCCCTGAACGGGGCCGAGATAGTCATCGTGCCGCAGGCCGGATCGATCGGCGAGTGGCCCGAGGGGCTGTACGAGGCGGAGCTACGCGTCGCCGCCTTCCAGAACGGATACTTCGCAGCCCTTGCCAACAGGGTCGGCAAGGAGGACTGTCTTGATTTTGCCGGGGAATCTTATGTCGTCGGGCCCGACGGCAGGGTCCTGGCTCAGGCGCCCGCAGGCGAGGACCATATCCTCTACTGCGACGTCGACCTCTCTGAGATCGAGAGCAGCAACGCCCGGAGGTTCTTCCTCCCGTCACGCCTGCCTAAACTCTATCCTGATCTATAAGAAATGGAGAGGGGGCCGGGCTTTCAGCCCGTCCCCCTCTCCACCTCGTAACGCTGTGGTGAGATCTATTTAAACCGCGGCTTTCGCCGCGCGAATCCCTAATCCTCAGTGATGTGCACGTTGCCGTTGATCGTCCTGATCTTTATGAGGTGCTTCCCGCTGCCGGCCTTGCCGGTTCCGGTGATATACTTCCTCTTGGTGCCATGTTTCTTCTTCCATTCCTTCGTCACCTCGACATCGATACCGAAATCGGAGACGATCTTCGGCTTGTGGCTGGCATCCTTCGTCCACTGGATCTCGATGTCGAAATCCATCGAGAGGCCTTTGGGGACGGTAAGGTCGATATCTCCGCCCATCGACTTGATCTCGACGTCGCGCTTTCCCTTCTTGGGATCGCCCGTCATCGTGACCTCGACGTCTCCACCCATCGTCACTGCCTTGACCCAGCCGTCGATATCATCGATCGTGATATCTCCACCCATCGTCTCGGCGTCTACATACTCGCCTGCCAGACCTATCTCTATGTCTCCGCCCATCGTTTTCATCTTGGCGCCGGTGGGAGCTTCCTCGACAGTGATGTCGCCGCCCATCGTCATTACGTCTACCTTCTCGGCCTTGGCCACTTCTATGTCGCCGCCGTACGTCTTTGCCTTGATGTTCTTGCCGGCATAGTCGAGAGCGAGGTCTCCGCCCATCGAAGAGATAACGATCTCATCGGAACTGTCGCCTGTACGCTCGACATTGTCATATGTGACGTCGCCGCCCATCGTGGAGCCCTTCAGGTCTCCCTTTACGTTGGTGATTTCTACATCGCCGCCCATCGTCTTGACCTTGCCGTCGACCTCCGAATCGGAGACAGTAACGTCGCCGCCCATAGTCGTCACGGCGAGAGAGCCCGCGAGGTCCTCGAAGTCGACATCGCCGCCCATCGTCTGACCCTTGATCTCACCATCGACGCCCTTGATCGAGATGTCGCCGCCCATCGTCTCGAACTCTATGTCGAATTTCGCGGGGACCATTATGTAGAGGTCGCAGCTCGCCTTCGTGTCCCTGCTGCCGTCGATATCGGCAAGGATCTCGAGGCCTTTGCTCTTCTTCTCGAAGTCGATCTCGACATCGTCGCGGTGCTTGCCGGTGATCTTCGCCTTAACGACGACCTCATCCCGGTCCCAGCCCTCGATGACGATGTCTCCGCCTACCTTGATCTCGATATCGAGATTTCCGCCCTTTTTCAGCTCAAATGTCTTCTCGATCTTCCGGACATCCTTGTCCGCCAACGCGAGCGCCGGCAGCATTACGACCAGTAACGCAACCATTGCGATAACCATTGTCCTCTTCATCGGGAACTCCTTTCCGTTACCATTCATATTTAGGTTTACGGCACCGGGCCGATTTTGTTTCACCGTCCGGCGGGGCTGGTGTTACAATGGTCCCTGTATGATCGGAAAGCAGGATAAGGTACGCATAGGGCTCGCCCAGGTCAACCCCACGGTCGGTGACCTCAAAGGGAACGCGGCCCTGGTGCGCAGATGGATCCGGGAGGCAAAAAAACGGGGTGTGCAGCTGCTGGCCTTCCCGGAACTCGTTCTCTGCGGATATCTTCCAGAGGACCTTCTCCTCAAGCCCGCTTTCCTCGGGGACTGCGAGAGGGAACTCCAGGCCCTCGCCAGGGCAGCTAGCGGAATCGCGGTGATCATCGGCGCCCCTGAGAAGCCGAAGAAGCGCGGAGGGCCCCTTTACAATGACGCCTGCCTCCTCTACCGGGGCAAGGTCGCGGCGCGCTACCGCAAGATCAACCTTCCGAACTACGGCGTATTCGACGAGAAGAGATATTTTACAAGCGGTTCGGCCGCGACGGTCCTCGATTTCGCCGGAACGAAGATCGCTCTCAATATATGCGAGGACGTTTGGGTCGATGACGGCCCGATCGGCTGCCAGGCCGGAGATGGCGGCGCCGGGATCGCCGTTAACATCTCGGCATCCCCCTATCACCGCCGCAAGGGGCCGGAGCGGGAAGCGCTGATGCAGAGGAGGGCGCGGGAAAACGACCTCTGGCTCTGCTACATCAACCTTCTCGGCGGCCAGGACGAGGTCCTCTTCGACGGAAGCAGCGTGATCTGCTCGCCTGACGGGAAGACGGTCGCAAGAGCAGCGCCGTTCAGCGAGGAGATGATCATCGCCGACGTACCGGTCCGCACGCGAAGGAAAGCTTCCGGAACCGGTTCGACCTGCTCCACCATTACAGTCGAGACTATCGGCCTGCCCGCCCTGCCTAAGAAGAAAGATATTCCTCTCCCGCGGAAGAGGATTGCGGATCATCCGAGACCTGTCGCGGAGATCTACGATGCTCTCGTGATGGGCACACGTGATTACATAGAAAAGAACGGATTCGAGGGAGTGGTGCTCGGCCTGAGCGGCGGAATCGATTCGGCGCTTACCGCGACGATAGCGGTCGACGCCATTGGGCCCGCCCGCGTGTACGGCGTGACGATGCCCTCCGGATTCACCTCCAGAGGGACACTCGATGACGCGTTCAGGCTCGCGGAGAACCTCGGAATAGACCTCTACGAGTATCCGATATCCGGAATATTCGACTCGTACCGCGACCTTCTCAACCCCGTCGTCCCGAAAGGGGAGATCGGGGTCACCGAGGAGAACATCCAGGCACGGATCAGGGGCAACATCCTGATGGCGATGTCAAACAGGTTCGGCTGGCTCGTCCTCGCCACGGGTAACAAGAGCGAGATCGCCGTCGGGTACTGCACCCTCTACGGCGACATGGTCGGAGGATTCGCGGTCCTCAAGGATGTCCCCAAAACGACAGTATACGCACTGAGCCGCTGGCGCAATCGCGAGGCGGGAACGGCGCTCATACCCGCATCTACGATAAGGCGAAAACCGTCTGCCGAGCTGAGGCCCGATCAGGTCGACGAGGATTCCCTTCCACCATATGCGGTCCTCGACCGGATCATCGAGCTATACATCGAAGGCAACCTCTCCGTAAGAGAGATCGTCGCCGAAGGGATCGACCGGGCCACCGTGCGGCGTGTCATAAGAATGATCGAGATGAACGAATACAAACGCCGCCAGGGACCTCCCGGGATCAAGATCACCCCGAAGGCCTTCGGACGCGACCGCAGGCTGCCAATCACAAACAGGTACCGGCCGGAGGGCCGGTGATCCCCGTGAATATCAGGCCATACCTCCCCGAAGACGGTCCCGGCGTGATCGACACCGTCATGACCTCGTATAACACACTCGGATACACGATGGACTTCAGCGAGTTCGACAGCGATCTCGCCTCGATCCCCTCTGTCTACCAGGACAGCGGCGGTGAGTTCTGGGTCCTCGAGGAAGACGGACTCGTCGCGGGATGCGTCGGCGTGACTCGAGAGACAGCCGAAAGATGCGAGCTGCACCGCCTCTATCTCCTGCCGTCGCGGAGGGGAAAGGGCTCGGGCCGGGCGCTGATCGAAACTGTGATATCGTGGTGCCGCGAGAACGGATGCGGGGAGCTCTGCCTCTGGTCCGATATAAAGTTCGAGGCGGCGCGCGAGGTCTACACCCGCTGCGGATTTACTCCCACGGAGAAAACACGGGCGATAGACCCCGTCAACCCGGGAAGTATCGAGAGATATTTCACGTTGAATATCTGATATCAGAAACGGGTACGGTCGGGGATGACGGCATTCTTCGGCACGACGATTATCCCGTCCCTCACAAAGAACCTCTCCTCCGGATCGTCGTACTTTCTCAGCCTTCGCGCGTTATCGAGGACGACGTCGCGGCCGATACGCACGTTCTTGTCTATCACGGCCTTGCGTATTACCGCTCTTTCCCCTATGCCGAGCGGCGGCGCGCCCTTCTTTGTCCGGCGCTTGTCCAGCTCGTAGAAATCGGCCCCGAATAAAAAGGAATCCTCTATCACCGCTCCCGCTCCTATCCTCGAACGCAGGCCGATGATCGAGTGCCTTATCGTCGCCCGGTCGATTATGCAACCGGCGTTGATCATCGAGCGCCTTATGTCGGCCCTCTTGATCTTCGAGCCCGGGAGGAACCGCGGGTGTGTGTAGATCGGGGAGTCAGCATCGAAGAGGTTCATCTTCGGGATGGGGGCGAGAAGCTCCATGTGCGCGTCGTAGAACGAGCGGATCGTACCGATATCTTCCCAGTATCCGTCGAACATATAGGCGCTGACCTTCATCGTTCTGAGCGCGTCAGGGATGATCTCGCGCGCGAAGTCTATCGCCGATGGATCGTAATCGAGGCATTTCCTGAGAGCCTCAGCCTTGAAGACGTAGATACCCATCGAGCCGAGATAGGACCGTTTTCGCGCGTCGGTGGCGGTGAGGCCCAGCGAACGGGTGTCCGTTTTCATCTCGGTCAGTTCCCTGCCCTTCGGCTTCTCCCTGAACTCCGTTATCCATCCCTTTTTATCGGCATGCAGTATACCGAGGTCGGGGCCCTTCGAGGCGGGCACCGGGTGCACCGCAATCGTGATGTCGGCGCCAGTCTCCCTGTGGTGCTTTATAAACTCCCTGTAATCCATCCTGTAGAGATGGTCCCCCGACAGGATAAGGACATCTCTCGCGTTGTGATCCTCAAGATGGGGAAGGATCTGGCGAACCGCGTCAGCGGTACCCTGGAACCAGTCCGACGATGAAAGGGTCTGCTCGGCTGCCAGAACGTCGACAAAGCCTCTGCTGAACGTGTCGAAGCGGTAGGTCTCGGAGATGTGCTGGTTGAGCGATGCCGAATTGAACTGGGTGAGGACATATATCCTGTTGATGTCCGAGTTGATGCAGTTGCTCACCGGGACATCGATGAGGCGGTAGTTGCCCGCCAGCGGGACGGCCGGCTTGGACCTGTTCTTTGTAAGGGGATAGAGCCGTGTGCCTCTTCCTCCACCGAGGACTACCGCAGTGATATCGTCCATGTTCCTCTCCGTGGCGGGCGGCCCCGGAAGATAACCTCCGGGGCCCTCACGCCTTGTCTACTCTTCTATATTGATGACGTTGACCTCGCCGAAATCGCTGAGCGGCTTGTCAAATGTCGCGTCGTCTCCTACGACGAAGATAGTCATCTTGTCGGGATGCAGGTACTTGCCCGCTACTGTCCTGACATCCTCGAGGGTCATATTGGCGTATGCCGCCATGTCCTTCTCGGGGGTGTCGAGCGGCCTGCCCTCGAACTTCAGCCTTACGAGACGGCGAACCATCCCGCTTTTCGAGTCATAGTCAAAGACCTGGCTGTTGACGTACGAGTCGATTGCTTTCTTGAACTCTTCCTCGGTCGGACCCACATCGCGCATCTTCTCGATCTGCTCGACCATGATCTGCATCGCCCTGCTGTACTCCTCACCTTTCGTCTGGGCGAAGGCGTAGAAGGCGCCGAGGGTGAAGGCGTCGGTACCGAACCTCGAACCTGTCGAGTAGGCCAGCCCCTTCTTCTCGCGTACCTCGGTCACGATCCAGGAGGTAAACGATCCGCCTCCGAGGATGAAGTTCATGACCTGAAGGGCGCAGCGGTCATCGCTCTTCGAGTTGATGCCGAAATGTCCCAGCATCATGTAAGCCTGGCTGATGTCCTTGTAGGCGTAGTTCCAGTTCTCCGCGAAGACCGGATCGACCTCAGGCACTGCCGGGATCTCGGTCTCGGCCCGGGTCCAGCCCTCAAAGACCTTCTCCAGCTTGCCGATGATCTCGTTCACGGTAACGTCGCCGCTCACTCCGAGTATCGCCTTGTTGGGATGGAAATAAGACGCGTGGAACGATGTAAGGTCGTCCCTCGTTATCGCTTCGATCGACGGGACCGTCGTATCCCAACCATAGGGATGGCCCTTGTAGACCAGCTTGTAGAACTCCCGCCTCGCGATGGCCCTCGGCTGATCGTTCTTGCGGCGGATATCCTCGAGCATCTCGCCGCGTTTGTTCTCGATCTTGTCCTCGGGGAAGACGGGATTCATGATCAGATCGGCCGCGATCGCCAGTACGGCGTCGAGGTCCTTCTTGAGGCAGTTGATCGCAACGCTCGTGCTGAGATTGCCGCCATATACCTCTACGCTCGCCGCGAGGAACTCGAGCTCCTCGTTGAGCTTGTCCGACGGCCAGCTCTCGCTGCCGCCGTTACGGATGGTCCACTGTGCCATCTCGTTCAACCCGTATTTTCCCTCTTCGGGGAAGTAGGTGGGGAAGAGGATTACGATATCCACCACAGGGACCTCGTGATCCTCGATGAGGAATCCCTCCATACCGTTGCCGAGGGCGACACCGATCACCTCAGGAGAGGTTATCTCGATAGGGGGATATTTCAGCTTTTCCGGGTGCTTGCGTTTCCCGGCCAGGAGCGGCGACGCAAGGGCCGCCACGAGTACCACGGCAAGCACTGTAAACAGGATCCTGCGTTTCATCACTCGCCCTCCGTCTTTTCTTCTTTGATAAATCCGGCGTCCTTCGCCTGCTGGATCAGCTCTTTCGCGTATTCCATCTGTTCCGTCTCCGACCTCATCGTCTGGAACTTCTGGAAGACAGCCATGCGTTCGTCCTCGGGGAGAGACTGGATGTACTGCATCAGTACCTCACGGTACTTCATCATCTCATCCTCTTCGCTCGTTCCCTCCGCCGACTCTTCTTTTTCATCGACGACCTGGACGCGCCAGCCGACCGTCCTGTTCCGCTCGATGAGATACTTATCCGAGACCCTCATGACGTCTTCAGCTGTGACTTCCTTGACCATGTCGATGTGTCGGAACATCGCCTTGTAGTCGCCCATGTAGATCTCACCCATCAGAAGGGTGAACGCGATGCCGAGGTTCGATCCGAGCTGGCGTACCTGGTTGGCGTCCAGCTGGTTCTTGATCCTCTGCAGCTCCCTCTCCTCGACCGGCTCGGTCTTGAGCTTCTCGACCTCAGCGTAGATCGCCTCTTCGACTTCCTCGAGGGTGTGAGGGTGGCGCGGCTCAGCGGAGATGATCATCAGGTTGTCATATCGGTCCCCGGGGCCCGTATAGGCTGCCGGCGGACTGGCGGTGAGCTGCTGCTCCTCGTATATCGACTTGTAAAGACGTGACGTACGGCCGTTCGAAAGAACGTTCGTGATCACATCGAAGACTACAGCTTCAGGATCGGGATTGATCGGCTTGTGCCAGCCGATCATCAACGCAGAATTCGCGTCATGCTCGACGACTACCCTGCGCTCGCCCCTCTGCTCCGGCTCACGAGTCTCGACCGCGTTCGGGGGATCCTGCGCCTTTATCGACCCGAAGTATTTCTTCGCCATCTTCTGGACCTCTTCGAGGTCGACATTGCCGACGATACAAGCCGTGGCGTTGTTCGGGGCGTAATACTTCTGATGGTAATCCGCCAGCTCATGGCGGTCTATCGTCTGCAGGTCGCTCATCCATCCGAGGACGGGCCACTTGTAAGGGCAGGCTGTGAACGCTACGGAGTTGAACGCCTCGTCGAGGACGTCATCGGGATCGTTATCGGCGAGCCTGCGCTCCTCCATAACGACGTCTTTCTCTATCCAGAACTCCCTGAATACCGGGGTGTCCATGCGGTCAGACTCCATCGTCATCCAGAGTTCGATCCTGTTCGACGGAAGATATACGAAGTATACGGTGAAATCGTTCGACGTCCCGGCATTGAGCATGCGGGAGCCGTTGTTCATGTACTCTTCCCAGAGCTCGTTGTTCACGACGTACTTTGTGCGCTGTTCGTCGGTGAGCCTGACGATCTCGCCCCATGTCTCGAGATACTCGAGGTAGAGCGCGAGGAAATCCCTTTCGCCCTCTTCAATGAGGTATTTCTGCGC
The DNA here is from genome assembly GCA_964457905.1 of uncultured bacterium. Taxonomy (GTDB): domain Bacteria; phylum Krumholzibacteriota; class Krumholzibacteriia; order Krumholzibacteriales; family Krumholzibacteriaceae; genus JAUWCL01. The sequence goes on from CAYWGA010000050.1 coordinate 13,165, forward strand.
CTCGAGGTCACCGGGGTACGATTCCATCGCCCTTATCTTCTCGACGACGAGTTTGTTCTGGAGATACTTGTCCGTTCCTATCTCCTCGTTCTCCGCCTCGGAGAAGGTGGCGAGCACCTCCTTGCGGAGCTCCTCGAACTTCTCGAAGCGCCACTCACCAATCGCCTTTCGGAGATCGATCGTCTTCCCGCCGAGCTCGTCCGTCTTCTCGATATACGGGATCTCTTTCTTGTAGTTATTGGTCCCCATCATCTCGGTGCCCTTGAACATCATGTGCTCAAGCAGATGGGATATCCCGGTAACGTTCGGCCACTCATTAGCGGATCCGACGTTGAAGACGATGGACATGAATGCCACCGGCGCTTCCTTGCGCTCGACAACGAGGAATTTCATCCCGTTATCAAGCTCGAATTCGTTGACCTTGTCCTCGAGCGTCCCGGCAAAAACTGCCGCTGTCAGCAGCAGGATTGCGAGGAAAGCCGCCACGGGGATCGTTAGGCCTCTGCGTTTCAAGCTCATGCTTCCTCCTCTCTACAAGTTTGTATCTCTGTCTTTCTGATTGGTTTTCGGGAAGAGAAATATTAACAGCCAAAAGGGAATCATTCAACCGATTTCGGCGTATAACCCGAAACGGCCTGAACCGGCGCTTGCTGGAGGCGTGCCCATGTGCTAACTTGAGCAGACTGGTATCCGCCGCAAAAGCCGGATATCGCCATCGAAGCCCCTTGAAAGGACAATAATGCCTAAGTCAGTTATAAACACCCTTTTCCCGCTGCTCACAGCCCTCGCTGTGCTGCACGGCGCCGCGGCCGCCCAGGGGCCCGCCTCGCAGGACCTGCTCACCGAATATTTTCAGCAGCAGGCTGACTACGACATCAGTGTTACCCTCGACATAGATGCGAAGATGCTCTCGGGTACGGAGAAGATCACCTACACGAATAACTCTCCCGACACCCTCAAGCGGTATTTCATCCATCTCTACCCGAACGCCTATCGCACCAAGGAATCGAAGCTCTACCAGGATTACTTTCCCGGGACCTGGGTCTTCCTCGAGGGTTTAGCGGAGGAGAGCCAGAGCTGGATCGAGATCGATACATTGGTCGTCGGCGGGAAACCGGCGAACTTCAGGGTCCGCGGCACGATCCTCACAGGCAATTTCACAACGCCGCTCGCGCCGGGAGCCTCCGTCGTGTTCGATATGGCCTTCCGCGAGAAGATCAGGAGAAGGATCGGCCGCGCCGGATACATCGGGAACCACTACGACATGGCCCAGTGGTACCCGAAGATGGTCGTTTATGACAAGACCGGCTGGCACGATGACCAGTTCAGGATGGGAGAGTTCTACGGCGAGTTCGGCACGTACGATGTAGAAATAAAGATCCCCAACCAGTATGTGATCGCGGCGACGGGGCTTCCCATAGAGGGCGACCCCGGCTGGACCCGCAACGAGAAACCGGAACACAAGAGCAGCCGCAGCGGCGGTGGCCATCCCGGCAGATCGCCGGTAGCGGATACCAAGGGAATGAAACGCGGCCGTGATGACGCCGGCCTTTCGATGTCGATGAAGACGGTAAATTTCCGGGCCGTCGATGTACACGATTTCGCCTGGTGCGCCGATCCTCTCTACGTTGTCGAGGAGACAAAGATCGGTGACTACTCCGTACGAAGCTTCTACCGCCAGTGGAACCGTGCGTGGGCCGATTCGGTCCTTGCCCGCACCGTCAACACGATGAAGTGGCTCGACGAGCTCGTCGGCCCCTACGCCTGGCCGCAGGTCAGCATCGTCGATTCTCCGACGAGGGGCGGCATGGAGTACCCGATGCTTGTCATGAACGGCAGCCCCGACATGGCCCTGATCATCCATGAAGTCACGCACATGTGGTTCTACGGGATGCTGGCGAACAACGAACGGGACGAAGCATGGCTCGACGAGGGGCCTGCCCAGTACAACATGTTCAACTGGATCGTCGAGAACAGGCGCGCAACGGGCCTCTGGGAGGATATAACCCACTCGGTACTGGAGCTTCACCGAAGCGGCTTCGCCGAACCTGTCGCCACTCCGCACCAGGATTTCGAGAGCGGCGGGCAGACAATGGTCTATAACAAGAGCGCCCTTTTCTTCCGCGCCCTCAAGTACCGGGTCGGCGAGGAGGATTTCGACAGGATACTGAAGGAATATTTCAGTCTCTGGAAACTGAAGCATGTAGACGAAGAGGCGTTTCTCGCCGTGTGCGAGGACGTTACAGGAACCAATCTCGATGACTTCTTCAAGCAGTGGATCCATTCGGTAAAGGACTGCGACTATAAACTCGAAAGGGTCGCTTACAGGAAAGAAGACGATGTTCACTGGGCCGACGTGACGATCAGGCGCAAGGGCGAGATGATCATGCCGCTGACCCTCGAGTTCAAGCTGAAGAAGGGCGTGATCGTCAGGGAGCAGGTTGACGGTACTCCGAGGGAGATCGAAAAATCGTTCTCTTTCGAATCGAAACCGAAATCGGTCTCCATCAACCCGGATAACGAGATCCTTGATATCTACCAGCTCGACAACAATTCCTCTGGAAAAACAAAAATCGCCATCGAGAACCCGTGGCGCTCTGAATGGCCCCGTGCCTCGAGACTGGTAGAGTTCATGCCCATAGCCTGGTACAACGAGGTCGACGGGATCAAAGGCGGATTGAGACTCAAGAGCAGCTACGACGGCCTCTACAACAGGCTAATCCTCCAGAGCACGTACAGCGAGAAGAGCGGGGCGATCGACGGGTACCTCAAGTACGCACAGCCCGTTGGCTGGCTCGGGAGAGAGACCACCTTGAATCTCGAAGGGTTCTACAGGGAAGGAAGGATGGGGGGGTCTTTCCTCCTCGACAAGATCCAGAGAAAGAGCCTCAGCGACCACATGCCGAAGTACTGGCAACTGAGATTCGTCTATTACGATCTCTTTGATGAAGCCTATGTCTACCCGGGCACGTACGAGAGAGGCACCAACCTCAAGTTCGGCGGAAGCATCGAGCTCAAGCCGAAGATGGATATACTGGCCACTTCATTCAAGTTTGATTTCGACACGTCGTTCTGGGGAAGCAAGGACGACTACGAGAAGTTCTCTATCGATACCCGTATATGGCCGACTCACAGGTTCGACCACTGGCTGAAACCGAAACTTCGCCTCTGGTACGGCAGCAGCGCCGTAGATCCGCCGGAACAGGAGAAACTCAACCTCGCCGGTGCGGGCATCCTCGCGAAAGAGAAGTATTTCTGGCTCCGAAGTGTCGGCGCCTTCCCCGAGGACTACTACAGCAACTGGGTCCTTCCCGGAAACTCGAACCTCAGGGGTTATTACGAAGCCGACTACGCCTTCAAGAGGTCGGCCGCCGTGAACGCCGAGCTGGGCCTTCCCTTCTGGGTGCCGCGCTTCCTGAAGTCGGCCCTGAAGGACCGCCAGCTCTACCTCTTCTATGACGCCGGCGTGATCCTTGACAATAGACCGTTCGAGGCCCTGCCGGCCGACCTCGCCGACAGCCTTGATCCTGATTTCTTCCAGTCCTGGATGCAGGACGCCGGTGTAGGAGTCAAGATCTGGGTCTTCAAGGCGGAGTTTCCTCTCTGGCTGAGCCATCCTGAGCTCTCCGGTGAAGAGGAGCAGTGGGCCCCGAGATGGACAGTCGGTATCCACACCCTGTTCTAGAAAGAAAAGGCATGAAAGCAGCAAGTCTCACGGCCCTGGCGCTTTTACCACTGTTACTGATGTCCTGCTCTGTCGGCAGAAGGGTCGTGCCTCAGTCCGATATCGAAGCGTATGAAGTCGGCGCCGAGGCATTCGACACGAAGATACTCCTCGCCTCCCGTGACAGCGATTTCAAGGTCGAGGTCGCAAGGAGGATAGGTGAATCGCTCGGTGACAGGCCCGTCTATCTCAAGTTCATCGGAATCAACCAGCTCGACGATGAGGATGTATCAGATTATTCGGCGATCATCGTGATGACGAAATGTGTCGCGTGGGGACTGGACCCGGAGACCGAATTATTCCTCAAGAAGAATCCGGAGCTCTCCGGTATTGTCGTGCTGATAACGTCGGGGGACGGAGACTGGAAGCCGGATATGGAAGGCAGGAAATTTGACGCCGTGACATCCGCTTCAATACTGGAAAACGCCGACAGCGTCACCGAAGAGATACTCGAAAAGGTCTACGCGATAATCGATGCCGAAGCCTGACCCATCTACCCGAAGAGATTCCTGATCTTCTCATCCAGGTCGTCGAAAGAGTGGAGCCACTCAACTCGCTCATCGTTCAACTGATCCTTCAGTTTTTTGATCTCGCCGTCGTGATAGTACCGGTGCTCGTCGAACCTGTGCAGGTCGAGGCCGGGCACCTCTGTCGGCACCTCGTATCCCCAGTAATCCTCGGTTGTCCAGACGACTCTTCCGCGGGCGACCTCCCTTATCAGGGCGGCCGAATCCTGGATCCGGACCTTCTGGCCGGCGAGACAGTACGTCTTGACCAGTTCGTAGTCCTCGGCACTTTTCCTGCCGTGTTCGATATCCTCGAAGACTTTCTCGATATCTTCCTTCATCGCAAGGCGTGTTTCACCGTGGTCGATCATCTCGAATCGTACCTGGTTGACACGGAACCATTCCTCCGTGCCGTCGAGAAGTCTGCGCTTAATACCCAGGCCCTTTTCGAGGTGCCAGAACCCGCCGAGATACCGGCGGAGGATCTCCATTGCTCCCGGATTGGAAAGGGGCTCTCTTTCCACGTCGACCTGCCTGCCCCCGAAACCACCCGTGTTAAACAGGAAGCACTGGATATCGGGGTTCCTCTTCAGGATGTCGTAGAAGATGTTTCCTTCTTCTCCTTCCGAGCCGACGATAAAGGGATTGGTCCCTACTGTACGGACCGACTGGCCCGCTTTAGCCGGATCGGCTGCGGAGGTAAGGATCGACTCGCCGAGCATAAAGAAGGCCGCTGCCTGCTCGGTACTGAGTCTCGCGAGCGGAGGGACGATCGTCTCTCTCCGCGTGATGAAAAAGATCATGTCGACATGGTCGAGGTCTACCTTATCATCGGTAAATTCGAGCTCGCGTCTTATCACAACGCCGCGGCCGTTGAGACACTTCCCTCCCGGCACGAACGGATGATCGTACCTGAAGAAATCGGCGTCGCGGGTCTCGGGGTCGACGTAGACATTCTCGAGAGCCGCATTGGGACTCGTAGCACCGGCGTAGAGAAGGGGCTGACCCTCGCCCTCGAGCCCTTCAGTCTTGATATACGCGTTGTCCTCGGTTCCGAATGCCTGCGCGTCGGGAGAGAGGGCGAAGAAATCATCCTGCCTGATCACGACCGACTCACCCTTGTCAGGGTCGAGCCAGAAGTGATGGACCGAGAGAGTCGTCTTTCCCGTACCGCTGAGGCCGAAGAAGATCGCGCCCTTCTCGACGAGTTCTCCGCTGGCAGCGTCTACCGCCTTGATCAGTTTCCCTCCGGCATGTATTCCGAGGCCCCCGCCCTTGCCCTCTTTCATGAGGATCTTCTCGCGGTACATCGCCATACGGAGGTGGCCCTTCTTGATCTCTCCGAAATAATCACTGCCCAGCGCCCATGTGGCCCTGTTGTCCGCGTCGGCAAGGATGCTGACGGGAGGCAGGCCTTTTTTATCAGAGTATTCGTCCCATTCGGGGATCAGTATCTCGACCTGGTCCGGTTCGCTTCCCTCACGGTCCGCTGGCAGATCGAAGATCAGCTTGTCCCACATCACGAGCATACGGGCGTAGTCCGGAGTGACGATCGTCCTGCAGTGATGCGAATGCTCCGGATGCAGCCCCATCAACTTGTCCATCACAAGCAGCTTGCCGCCCGCTTCGATGTGGCTCTCGAGCATTTCGTAAGCGCCCTGGAGAATCGATGCCTGCCGCTCATCCGGATCGCCGAAGAAGATCTCGGTCATCGCTGCCGACCTGCTCGTCTTCTTCGTCACGTACGCCGGACTGCCGAAGCTGTCCAGCACGTCCTCTGTCCCTCTTGTCTCCAGGGTGATCTTGTCCTTCAGCGAGAGCTTGTAGATCTCTTCCTTATCGCTGATGATACATCCTCTGGCCTCTGCCAGGGCAATGATCTTCGTGGCGAGGTCCCTTGCGAGGGCGCCGTCACTGGTGCTCACAGAGCTGCCTCCTGCAGGATTCTACTCCTGTGTTTTAATCTGTCTCACGGTGTCTATTACTGTACCATCGCGCCATTCGATCAGGGCAACGACCCTGTCCTCGTATTCCGGCTTCTCGGGGATGCCGGAGAGGCTGACGGCAATTTCTCTCATCTCGTCGATCGTCCTGACGGGCAGGTCGCTTCCCTTCAGGCGCGCCAGGATATCTTCACGCGCGGGATTGACCGCTACTCCACGCTCGGTAACGAGGACGTCGATGACCTCGCCCGGCGCGGTGACCGTCGTAACGCTGTCGGTGATCACAGGCAGCCTGCCGCGAAGCAGCGGAGCCGTGATCATCGTTATCCCGGAATCTGTCACGTCGGTGAAGCCGCCGATTCCATGCAGCAGCCAGCCGTCTGTGTGAGTGTTTACGTTAACGTTGAAATCAGTATCTATCTCGGTCGCGCCGAGGATCCCGAGTTTCACCTGCTGCGCGAAGTTGCCCTTCGTATGGTAACAGTACGATGTGAACGGATCTGTCTCGAGGTGCCTCGGATTGTCGCCCAGTGACTTGACCCCCACGAGATCGAAACACTGCCCGTCGAGGATATACTCGATCAGTCCCTCTTCGAGCATGTCGACGAGGTACTTGTTCGAGCCGCCCCGCGCGAACCTCGCGACAACGCCGGTCTCTCTCATGAGATCGCCGAGATACCTGAGGAAGGCGAGCGATATCCCGCCGGCACCGGACTGGAAAGTAAAGTCGGGCTCATCGAGCAAGCCGACGTCCTTGACAAACCTCGCGGCGTACTCCGCTATGAGCTGTCTCGTCGGGGAGCGCGTTATCCTCGTCGTGCCGGAGATGATCTGTTCCGGATCCCCCAGCTTGTCAACGGTACAGACATGGTCAATGTTACCGCCCCTTATCACCCATGGGTAAACGGGAAACGGCTGAAGGTTGTCGGTGATGACGACCGACTTTTCGGCGTAGAGCGAATCGGCCAGGGCGTACCCTATCACGCCGAAAGCCGACGGGCCGCTGTGCCCGTTGCAGTTGCCGAAATGGTCGGCGATCGGTGCGGCGATGAAAGCGGCATCGATATGAACGTCACCGTCCTGGATCGCTCTGTACCTTCCGCCGTGAGAGCGGAGGACGCATGTCTTCGACATCTTGCCGAGTGAACAGGCTCTGCCGACCGGGCCGTTCATCGACCCCTCTATGTGCGAGACCACTCCATTCTCGATATGCTTTATCAGCGGTTCATGGATAGGGAACAGCGCCGAGGGAAAGATCCTGAGATCTTTCAGCCCGCGCTCAGCAAGCTTGTCGACTACCATGTTGATCACGTAGTCACCGTTGCGCAGGTGATGATGGAACGAGACCGTCATCCCGTCTTTCAACTCGCAAGCGTCGATTGCTTCATCGAGCGAGGCTCTCATCTTGTTCTCGTAATCAGAGACCGCCTTTATCGGAGGCGCCGCCTTGCGGCCGCCGCCGTGATCGGCGTGTGCTCCCATGAAGGGCCTGAGCTTTCTTCCGTCTATCTCTTCCGGGACCATTCTTCCCAGAGCGTTCTGGAGCATCTTCATGATCCGCCCCCTGTTTCTTCGAGCAGTCCCAGCGCCTCGGCGAGCCTCAGGATCTTCCTGGCTCTCGTCTCAATCGGCGCGTCGATCATCTTGCTTCCTATTGTCGCGACTCCGCTGCCCTCGGAGCGGGCCTTCTCTATCGCTGCCACGACCTTCTTCGCGTACTCGATCCTGTCAGGCGCCGGGCTGAAGACGGCATGTATCGGCTTTATCTGTGCCGGGTGAATGACCCCTTTGCCCTCGAATCCAAGAGCCATCGCCTCTTTCGTATTAGCGATGAGGCCCTCCTCGTCCTTGACGTCGGAGAAGACCGTGTCGATGACCTGCACCCCGGCCGCTTTCGCGCCGAGCACGAGCATCGATCTCGCCGTGAAACTCTCCGTCCCTTCCTTCGTCCTCTCCGCCCCGATGTCGGCCGTGAAATCCTCGGCCCCGAAGCAGAGCGCTACGACGCGTTCACTTGCCGCGCCTATCTCGTACGCGTTCAATATCCCTTTCGCCGTCTCGATGAGAGGCATTATCAATACTTCGTATCCGAGCGAGTGTTTCTTCTCGAGGTCCATTATCATCTTCTCGACAGCCTTGATGTCATCAGCCGATTCACACTTCGGTACGAGTATCGTATCGACACCGTACGGTACGATCATCTCGATATCGTCCGCGCCGTACTCTGTCGACAGGGGATTGATCCTGACGATACGCTCGCAGTCGAAATAATCGATTGTCAGAAGAGTGTTCCTGACCAGGAGTCTCGCCGCGTCTTTCTCGCCCGGAGAAACGGAGTCCTCGAGGTCGAGTATGACACTGTCGGCGCCGTAGAGACCGCCGTTGCGCATCAGGTCGGGATTATTGCCTGGCATGTAGAGGCGCGTCCTTCTCAGCCTGCTCCTCCGGGGAGGGCCGTATTCGACTTTACGCTCCGGAACACATCCGGGCCCGTCGATCGCACGCATCCTTCTCGCGGCAGCTTCGATCCTTGCCATGATGACGTAATCGAACGCCCCCATGTCATTGACAGCCGCTTCGCAGTTCTCGAAACCGAGTCCAGCCAGGGTATCCCTGACTGTCTTCTCGATCTGGCTTCCAAACATGTGTCCGACGGAGCTTTCGACCGATACGTCGATGCCGCCGGCATCTTTTTCCGTCAACAGGACAGCAAGATCGCTTTTCTTGCCTTCCCTGCCTGCACGGGTTTGCATAGAATCACTCATTGTCCACTTCCGGGATTGATCGTAAAAGGTGAGTCAGCCGCTTATTCCTTCGTGATAAGGGTCGGTTCATTCCCTTCCTCACAAGGTAAAATCGTAGTCGGCGGCCGACCGGCCACCGTACCAGCCGATAATCTATACAATATGGACCTGTTTGTCTATAGATACGGGGCAAAAAAATGGCCCGGGACAAATAAAAAGGACGGACCCCAAAAGGGTCCGTCCCCAGGTCCCGAAGGCTTAGCCATGCGTTCCTGCTGCTCTTTGCCCCTTCGGCTATGTGGCAACCTTGTAGAGCCTTCTCTTAACTAGGGGGGGGAGGCCCCGTTCATCAAAGAGTTCCGCGGGCTCAACCACAGGTCAACATTACCTATACCATCAATATCCGTGCCAGTTTCGAACGGTTCCAGAACGCCTGTTCAAGCTCTCCACAGGGAGCAACGCGCACGCCGTGGACAACCATTACATCCCATTGTTATGCTGGGCGTTATGGAATTACCCGCATAGGGGTGGCGGCCTCCGGAAACACGTAATATCTTGATTTATAGTGAGAAGGGGGCGAATGGCTTTTGATTAAATTATTTGACGGAGGCTTCTCTCGCGTAAACTTTCTTTACTCACACTTCTACGACGTGCACGGTGTTCGTGGGCGCCCTTTCCTTCGTGGGAATGCCCGCCGTAAGCACGATCTTGCCGGAGAAACCTGCCTCCGTGACCTTCTTCGTTATGACACCGATGATCTCTTCAGTGCCCTCTATGCTGTCTATGCGGATCGTCCTGACCCCCCAGACAAGGGAGAGCTGGCTCACAACATGCTCGAGGTCTGTCAGGGCGATCACTGGAACGGAGGGACGCCTCCTCGCCACGAGCCTGGCAGTCCTCCCCGAATGACTCAGGACGACTATCGCTTTCGCGCCCACTTCCCGCGCGGTCATCACAGCTCCTGCCATGATCGCGTCGGTATCAGAATCAACGGCCGAACCTGCCATATCGAGCGCGCCTTCCTGCGACCCCTCTTTCCGGGTCGCCAGGACGTATTCCTCCGCCGTCTCGATTATCCTGCTCATCATCGAGACCGTCTCCACGGGGAACCTCCCCGTCGCAGTCTCGGCCGAGAGCATAAGGGCATCGCTGCCGTCTATTACCGCATTCGCGACATCACTAGCTTCTGCTCTCGTAGGCATCTCCGAGGTTGTCATCGATTCGAGCATCTGTGTCGCCGTGATAACGGGCTTGCCCGCCGCGAGGCACCTGCCGATCAGCTCCTTCTGCACGACAGGGACCTGGTCGGCCGGTATCTCGACCCCGAGGTCGCCTCTCGCTATCATCACCGCATCGGTCTCCGCCAGGATACCGGGAAGGTTGTCGATCGCCTCTCGCTTCTCGATCTTTGCTACGATCTTCGCGGCGGATCCGGCATCCTCGAGGATCTTTCTCAGTTCCCTTACCTCGTCCGGGCTCCTTACAAAAGAGAGCGCGACGTAATCGACGTCCAGTCCTATCCCGAAATCGAGGTCCTCCCTGTCCCTGTCGGTCAGCGCGGGAGCGCTGATGCTCACACCGGGCAGGTTGACTCCCTTGCGTGAAGTGAGTATGCCGCCATGGACTACGCGGCACCGCACATCCTCTTCGTCGACACCTTCGACGACGAGATGGATGATCCCGTCGGAGAGAAAAATGTCGTTCCCGGGTTTTACTTCTCCGGCAAGTTTCGCGTAATCTATATGAATAACACCGGGCCTGTCGGCAGGATCTCCGGCGGTAAGCACGATCGTCGAATCCCTGACGAGCTCCATCTCCCCTTCGATCTCACCCACACGTATCTTCGGACCCTGCAGGTCCTGCATCACAGCGATGTTACTACCGAGTTCTCTTACCCGGCGGCAGACCTCGGCATGCTCTTCATGTTTTCCGTGGGAGAAATTTATCCGTGCCACGTTCATGCCCGCCCCGGCAAGTCTTTTCAGCGTCTCGCAGTCTCTCGAGGCTGGTCCGATAGTACAGACGATCTTGGCCCTCTTCACAGGTGCCCTCCACTTTTCATGCCGTTTAAAATCCGGCGTCTCCTCATTGCGCAGCGACGGTCCGCTTATGTATACTATCACTATCGCCAGCTGCAGCGAAGAAAAACAATGAAAGGACGGAGCATGGAGAAGCGAACACTCGGCAGGACTGACATCACAGCATCAGTGGTTGGATTCGGCGGCATCCCCATTCAGGGACTGTCGTTCGCCGAGGCGGAGCGCGTCCTTCTTCACGCCTTCGGCAATGGAATAGATTTCTACGATACGGCAAGAGGGTATACCGACAGCGAGGAAAAGATCGGGCGGGCCCTGGGATCCCGCAGAGATTCGATCTACCTCGCGACTAAGGCTATGTCGAGAGACGCTGCGGGGATGAAGGGCGAACTCGAAGCGAGCCTGCGCAATCTCGGGACCGGGATGATAGACCTCTACCAGTTTCACGCAGTAGGGAACATGCAGCAGCTCGAAAGGATCCTCGGTCCGGGAGGAGCATACGAAACTCTCGCCCGTGCGCGGGAAGAGGGGAAAGTCAGGTGGATCGGCATAACGGGTCATTCACGTGATATCCTTCTTCATGCCGCCGGCCTGGACATCTTCGACACGGTCCAGCTTCCCTTCAACGTGATAGAGACCGAGTGGGCAGACAAGGTCCTTCCCGCCGCTCACGCGGCCGGGATGGGAACGCTCGGAATGAAACCCGTCGCAGGAGGCGCCCTTGCCGATGTCCCCCCGGCTATCAGGTTCACTCTGACCGGAGGGATAGACATCTCGATCCCCGGCATGGATGCCGTCGAGCAGATCGACGAGAACATTACAGCCGGCGACCTCGTCGCGCCTTCTCCTGCGGAGCTCGAAGCTCTCGCCAAAGAAAAGGAAGCGTGGGGAGAACTCTTCTGCCGCCGGTGCGGTTACTGCATGCCCTGTCCGTCGGGACTGAACATACCTTTCCTCCTTCTTATCGAGGGGTACTACAACAGGTACGAGCTGAAGGACTGGGCCATCTCCCGTATGAGGACTCAGGACAAGAAATTCAGCGACTGCACGAATTGCGGTGAATGCCTCGAAAAGTGTCCATATTCCCTGCCGATCCCCGAGCTGATGAGGCGCGCGGAAAGGCTTCTTGAAAAGTGACATAGCGCCCTCACGCGTTCTCTGGCACATATCTTGTAGGTTTCCCTTAAAAAACCTGTTGACAGTACTCGTCAAACTGGATTTATCATTACTGTCAACTGAGGAGATTTCCCGTACGGCAGGTGATTTACTTTGCATGGCCGTTCGGAAGAATTAAAAACAAGGTGCCGGCGTGCCGACAGATTTGCCGCCGGACAACAAGGTTTTGGTCACCCTGGGGAGAGAGGGGAGAGATCGGAACATAAGCATGGATTTGTCCAGAGTCACCGGGACGGCATAGTGCCTGCCCGGTCAAGATAGAGTGTTCAACTATCGGGAGGAGCCGGTATGAAAAAATATCTAATGGTTTTTCTCGCGGTGCTTCTGTTCTCAACAGCGGTATCCGCACAGACGCAGGGTTACATCGGCCTGTTCGCGGACGAAACTCACACGAGCTGGTGTGCATCAGCCGCCTCAGTGCCGGGAAACTTCACTATGTGGATGTTCGCCCTTCCTAAAGAGGGCGGCACGTTCTGCGCCGAGTTTATGGTCCAGATGCCCGCCGATGCGTCCCTGATCATGGCGACCCTGACTCCCCATCCGGATGCCTCGGCCGCCATCATCGGCCATCCGACTACCGGCGTCAGCTTCTGCTGGCTCACCTGCCAGGAAGGCTGGACCTGGATCTACCAGGCCCTGATGATCGATACGAGCGGCAACCAGAACATGGTCGCGCTCGTTCCGCATCCTGCTGCCGACGGACCTAACTTCACCGAATGCACGGGCCCCAGGGTGATCTACCCTGCGGTCATATTCAACAACCTCTACGTCAACTATGTCGATGGCGTGGACCCTGAATGTAATGAAACCGCGACTGCCTCAGCTTCATGGGGAGCGATCAAGAGTCTGTACATAGAATAGCGCTCTTGCTC
>CAYWGA010000051.1:0-25005 GCA_964457905.1 uncultured bacterium
CTGAAACGTCCTTATGACAGATATGGGGCGCGGACATGATGTCCGTGCCCTTTTTATCTTCCTTGAAAACAACAAGATACAAAAAAAGTGCGGGATGTGATGCCGTGACACATTTTTTATATTGATAACATCATGCCCGTCAGTATATTCTTCTTGAGGCAGGGTGGAAGCGCGTTGAACTGAGAAGATGAAAGGACCGCATGCCGGAAGAGATCAGGATACTCGCGATAACAGCAGCATCTATAGCTTTCTTTCATACCCTTCTCGGGCCGGACCACTACCTTCCGTTCATCATGATGGCGAGGGCGGGGAAATGGTCATATCCCAAAACGGCGGTCGTCACTGTTTTGTGCGGGATCGGCCACGTGCTCAGCTCGGTCCTCCTCGGTTTCGCCGGAATCTTTCTCGGCACCCAGCTTTCAAAGCTCGAGGCATTCGAGTCGTTCCGGGGCGAGATAGCCGCCTGGCTGCTGATAGTATTCGGGCTGATATACTTCGTGTGGGGCGTGCGCAGGGCTATCCTCAACAGGCCTCACAAGCACGCACACGAGCATAACGGCGGGATGAGCCACGAGCACTCTCATGACCATCACGATGAGCACGCGCATCCTCACCTCAAGAAGAGCGGGCCCAATTATACCCCCTGGATACTCTTCGTGATCTTCGTCCTGGGCCCCTGCGAGCCTCTCATTCCGATCCTCATGTATCCTGCCGCCAGGCACGATATGGGAAGCGTTATACTAATCGGCTCGATCTTCTCGATAGTGACGATAGCCACAATGCTTGCCGCAGTGATGCTTCCCCTGGCAGGGGTCAAGTTGATAAGGCTGGAAAGCCTGGAGAGGTATTCTCACGCTCTTGCCGGCGCGATCATCATGTTGAGCGGCCTGGGGATCCGTTTTCTCGGGTTCTGAGCGTTCCGACCTGTGACACTATTATTCCGAGCAGCATCAGCGCGCATCCGATCAGGCCCCTTCCCGGGATGACCTCACCCAGAATGACCCATCCACCCAGCGCCGCGAAGACCGTCTCGAGGCTGAGTATTATAGCGGCATGAGCGGGAGGCGTCTTCCGCTGGGCGATCACCTGAAGCGTATAGGCGATCCCGACCGACATCAGACCTCCATAGAGGATAGGGAGGGTTGCCGCCAGGATACCTTCTATCTCGATATTCTCGAAGATAAGCGCCGCCGCGAAGCTCAGCAGGGAGCAGGCCGCGAACTGGATCATGGCGAGCAGGACGCCGTCGGTCCTGTGGATCAGTACACTGATCAGCAGTACATGAATCGCCCAGAACAGGGTTCCCCCGAGGACTATGAGGTCGCCCTTCGAGATCGAGAACACGCCGGTGAAGCTCAGCAGATAAAGTCCTGCGGCTGCCAGAGCAACTCCGATCCATGTCCCCGGCGAGGTCTTTCTTCCTATCGCCAGGCCGAGGATCGGTACGAGGACGACATAAAGCCCCGTAATGAATCCTGCGTTGCCTGCGGTCGTGTACTGGATGCCGATCTGCTGGAACGAGACGCCGATGAAGATGACCAGTCCGGCGATTGCTCCGCCGACAAGGGCCGATTTCTTCCATGTGCCGCCGTCCCCCCCCGGAGGATATCGCTTCCGAACAGTGGCCATCGCGAAGGGGATAAGCGCGACACAGCCGAGAGCGAACCTGACCGCGTTGAAGGTAAAGGGCCCGACATGCCGCATCCCCACGCGCTGAGCCACAAACGAGAATCCCCAGATGATCGCCGAGAGCAGCAGAAGGCCTTCCGATCCGAGCTGTCCCTTTTTCATTCGTCCTCCCGACAGCGGGGACCGCTAGTGGCTGAAGGTATATTTGTAGTTGCTGAACAGACTTCTCGTCTTGTGAAGGTAGAAGTCATGCGTCATCGGACGATAGTCGATATAATTGTATCCGGTGATCGACATCGGCGCAGCCGACTCGATCTGCGTTCCTTCGTGCCATTCGTTGAAGGAGGTGATCCCGATAAACGGAGGCTGGATCTTGTGAGTCTCGACGAACGCCGTGTAGTACGATTCCCCGTTGTCCCTGTCCCGCATGTTTTCGAAGTTCCAGGGACGTATCCGGGTGTCATCATAACCGGGGCCTATGCAGGGTATGAAGATGATCTCGTTATCCATGGACCATTCGGTGATGTCCGCCCAGTTAAGTGTCGTTGAGCCCCAGGTGAATCCGTCGACCACAAAATATGTGTAGCAGCCGTCAAACCCTCCATCGAGGATAAAGTCGAGGTGGTCCTCCTCGACAAGAAGCCCGATGATATTGGAGTCGTACTTTGTTCCTCTAATAGTGTTCTCTCCGCCCGGAGTGAGTATCGTCTGCCACTGCTCCATCTCTATCAGGTATGAGTCGTAGATATAGAACATCGGTTTTTCCCCGAACCGGTCGGTCCTGTAGAAACCGGGGTGGTCCCCGTATTTGTCTATGATGTACGCGATCGCATCTTTCGTCGTGGCCGCTGTCCGGCCCTCGAAAGGTTCTATGTGAAAGTCGACCTTCAGGCCGTGCAGGTACGCTACATCGAGGATCCCAGGCACCGCCTTATCAGAAAAGCTGTTCGGTCCCCACCACGAGACGCAGATAACGCCGGCCCCCGCCAGGCGTATCTCGAAGCAGTGCCTCGCGATAGTCTCGGGATCGTTCGAGCTGTAGCAGCCGGTCCTCGGGTAGAAGTTCGAACCGATATCGGTGCCGCCGGGATAAGAAAAGTCCGTTTCGCTTCCGTCAGGCGCGAGGATGGCGTGATTCCAGTGCCTGTATTCCCCGTCAAATTCAGGCGTGCCGTACCAGGCGTAATAGAAGATGTGGAAGTCCATCGACCTCGGCAGATATTCGGGAAGACCTGAAAGAGGCTCACCGAGTTTTTCTTCGCCTCCGCCGCCGCAGCCGGAAGTGATGATCAGAATCGCTGAAAGGAAGATCAATATCGATCCGCGCATGTCATATTCTCCATTGAAACAGGGTGCAAGCCATTCTTCCCGACCGTATAAGCATACGTTATAGCAGGATAATCAAGATGTTCCCGCCAGTCAAGGGGACGAAAAGAGTCTTGAAGGAGACGGGAGAAGCCCATTAGAATAGGGCCGGACAAGTCATGCTGTTACTTTCTGTCATTATTCAGGAGATATCGTGAGAGGAACGTTCAGAAGGAACTTCGTCGAATATTTCTTTATTACCATCGGGGCGATCATCATGTCCCTCGGTATCGGTGTATTCCTCGTTGACGCCAAGGTAGTTCCCGGCGGGGTGACGGGCCTCTCGATGGCGGTGCACTATATGACAGGGAATACGATCCCTGTAGGTATCCTCATGTGGGTGCTGAACATCCCCCTCTTCATCTGGGGGATCATCGAACTGGGCAAGTCGTTCGGATTCAGGACTTTCTGGGGATTCACGGTGAACGCCTTCTTCGTCGATTTCTTCCGCGGCGAATTCGTCAAGTCGGTCCGCCTTCAGGACAGCGTAGCCGTGAGGTACCTGCTCGAGAACGATTTCTTCTTCCTCGTCCTTATCGGCGCCGTCTTCCTCGGCGTCGGCCTCGGGATCATATTCAAGTTCAAGGGGACGACTGCGGGGAGCGATATCGTCGCGGCCATCGCGAGGAAACGATGGAAGTTCAAACCGGGCGTGACGATAATATTCACAGATTTCTTCGTCATATGCATAGCCGGATTCGCTATTCACATAAACGGATTGTCACCCGATGTGCCTGTCATCGTCCTTATGCTCTACTCATTCCTCCTTCTGCTCGTCTCCGCGCCGCTGATCGACTTGATAATATTCGGCTTCGACAACGCGAAGTCCGCATACATCATCTCAGACAAACATGAGGAGGTCGCGAAGGAGATCACGGTCGGGCTCGGCAGGGGAGCGACGGCATTCCACGGGAAGGGACTGTACCGGGGAGTCGAGAGAGACATCATCTTCACGGTGGTCAGCAGGCGCGAGATATTCAGGCTCGTTGAAAGAGTCAAGAAGATCGATCCTGACGCCTTCATGATAATCAGCCGGGTACACGAGGTCCTCGGGGAGGGATTCATGCCGAGGGGCGAGGTGGACCTGGACAAACTGACCATGACGAAGAAGGAAAAAAAGATGTTCGAGGAAAAGAAGGACTCATGACCCGCTACCATATGAGGCGCAAGGAAAAGGAGATCACGGATGCCGGGGAACTGCGCGGGATGGTAGCCTCGGCGCGGTTCGCCGCTGTCGCCCTGTCCAGGGACGGGGAACCTTATGTCGTCACGATGAATCACGGATGGGACGCAGAAAAGGAGGCGCTTTACTTCCACTGCGCCCACAAGGGGCTGAAGATCGATTTCATCAATGCGAATGGACGTGCCTGCGCCACCATCGTAGAGGACCACGGATACAAGCATGGCGAATGCGATCATGCCTATCGTTCGGTCGTGATGCGGGGAACTATAGAGGTAGTCGAGGATCTCGATGAAAAGAAACACGGCCTCCAGATCCTGCTCGACCACCAGGAGAAGGAGCCAGATCCGATAAAGGCCCGCAATCTGCCCGACGACGACGCGTATGGTAAGGTCGGGGTCCTGAAGATGACAATAGAGACAATGACCGGAAAACAGGGATTATAACGCAACGTGAGGAGCCCCGAATAATGAGAAGGATCCTGATAGCGGCCGCAGTTCTTTCAATGGTTGCCTTCATGGCGTGCGAGCAGGCAGGTGAGCGTGCGGAGAGGCCGGAGCAGCTCTCTGACGAGGAGTTTGCCAGGCCAGCCGGCGATCTCGTAAGGAATATCTACATGTGCCAGAGACTCAGGGGTGCACCTGTCATCGACGGCAGGATCAACGAAGAGGAATGGAAGGGCGCGATCTGGTCCGAGGATTTCATCGACATCACGGGAAGCGGGGACTATCCGCCGCTGCGTACGCAGGTGAGGATGGCCTGGGATGACGAGTATTTCTACGTGGCGGCGAGGCTCGAGGAACCGCACATTTCTGCGACACTGACCGAACGGGATGCAGTCATCTGGCACGACAACGATTTCGAGGTCTTCATCGATCCCGACGGTGATACTCACGAATATTATGAGCTGGAGATAAACGCCTTCGCTACGATCTTCGACCTCTTCCTCGTAAAGCCGTACAGGGACGGCGGCCCCGCCGTTCATTACTGGGATATCACTGGCCTGAAAAAGGCCGTCAGTATCGACGGTACACTCAACGATCC
Organism: uncultured bacterium; assembly: GCA_964457905.1. Taxonomy (GTDB): domain Bacteria; phylum Krumholzibacteriota; class Krumholzibacteriia; order Krumholzibacteriales; family Krumholzibacteriaceae; genus JAUWCL01. The sequence continues at coordinate 5,219 of CAYWGA010000051.1, forward strand.
GACCGACGTCGATACGGGCTGGGAGATAGAGCTCGCCATACCGTGGAAGGCGCTCGCCGAGTGCGCCAACAGGTCCGCTCCTCCGTCTGAAGGCGACGTCTGGAGGATCAATTTTTCCAGGGTCGAGTGGAAGACGGTCGTAGAGGGTGGACGCTACGTCAAGGCGACAGATTCGGAGACGGGAAAACCGTTCGCCGAGAGCAACTGGACCTGGTCCCCCCAGGGTCTCGTGAACATGCATTACCCCGAGATGTGGGGATATGTCCTCTTTACGAACGCGGTCAGGGCGTTCGGCAGCGGGCAGTTCGAGCCCGGTCCGGACGAAGAGGCATGGGACGCTCTTCGTGATCTCTACTACGCGGAAAAGACATGGTTCGTCAGGTACGGTGAATACACGGACGATTTCGTGGCGCTCGGCCTGAAGAGCAGAGAGATATTCGATCATCAGTGGCCCCCCGTTCTCGAGGCAACGAAGAACCGCTTCGAGGCAAGACTCTATATGAAGGATGGGGCCGGCGCCAGGCAGATCACCGAGGATGGAAGGACCAGGGTCATCGAATGAATGAAGCAGTAGAGGCATTCACCGTAGTACTGATGGTTGCGAACGGGATATTCTCGTTCCGCGGTTTCAGCAACAGGTTCTTTCTCGAGAAGTATATCTTCCATGTAGGGAGCATCCTCGGCAATAACGAGTATTACAGGCTCTTAACATCGGGATTTCTCCACGCCAATATCCCGCACCTCGCCTTCAACATGCTCGCTCTCTACTCGTTCAGCCAGGGGATAGGGCGGGTCATAGGAATACTCGATTTTGTTCTGATATATTTCGGGAGCCTTCTCGCCGGTAATATCCTCGCGTTGCAGATCAACAGAAATAACCCCGGTTACAGGGCCCTCGGAGCATCGGGCGCCGTCAGCGGTGTCATATTCGCCAGTATCATGATGTATCCGGGCGGATCGATCTCGTTCCTTTTCCTGCCGATCGCGATCCCCTCGTGGCTCTTCGGGATTGGTTTCATACTCGTGTCGATATACGGGATGAGGAGCGGTCTGGGAAACCTCGGGCATGAGGCGCATCTCGGAGGCGCGATAGCGGGCGTTCTGATCTCCCTTCTGATCGAACCGAAGCTTCTTCTGGCGAGACCTTTACTCGTTGCTGCCCTTATCGTCCCGGCGGCGGTATACCTCATCCTGCTGGTCAAGAGACCGGATCTCGCCGGCAGAAGGAGGCGGTGAAAAGATGAAAAAGGTAGGACTGGCGCTCGGTTCGGGAGCGGCGAGGGGCCTCAGCCAGATAGGTATCCTGCTGTGGCTCAAGGAAAACGGAATAGAAGTGAGCTGCGTTTCAGGCACCTCGATCGGATCAATAATCGGAGCGGCCATAGCGTACGGGTATACGCCGGAATACCTCAGGGACCTCGTCCTCGGCATCAAGTGGACCGATACACTGAAATATCTGCGTCCCTCGCTGAAGGGGAAGAGCTTCCTTGAATGGAACAAGATAGATGAGTTCATGAAAGAGATGTTCGGCGAGAAAAATATAGAGGAACTGAAGATACCGTACGCCTGCGTCGCTACCGATATCGATACGGGCAACGAATATGTATTCAGGTCAGGGCTTGTAACCGAGGGCCTGAGGGCCTCCGCCTGCATCCCGGCGATATTCCCGGCAGTCGAGATGAACGGGATACATCTCGTTGACGGCGCCCTGGTCAATCCCGTTCCGATAAACCTCGCCTTCGAACTGGGCGCCGAGGTAGTCATCGGTGTAAACGTCAATCTATCGATGTTCACCGAGAAGATGACCTTCGATGATGATGCCCCCGCTTCTCGGATGGACAGGGTAGATGACAAACTGAAAGAGCTCATTGACAATAATCCTCTGGTCAAGAGAGGCCTGATCGATACGAAGCGGTTCGAGGAGAAGTATGAGAAACACCGCAAGAAGCGGAATATCATGGACGTAGTCACAGATACGGCCGCCATTACAGCGTCAAAGATCCTCTCACTCGAGATGCTCGACCTGGACGGGCCGCTCTATCTCCTCAGGCCCGACGTCGGCGGATACCAGGATTTCGATTTCGATATGGCGGAGGATATAGTCAATCACGGTTACAGGGAGGCGGAAGAGTCGGGAGATGAACTTCTCGAGTTCTGCCGCTAGAAGCCGGGGTAATGGATGAAGCTGAAAAAGGAACTGGGACTCCTCGACGTCTTCTGTCTCGCGAGCGGGGCGATGATAAGCTCGGGGCTGTTCATCCTTCCCGGCATGGCTCACGCCCGCGCCGGCCCGGCCGTTATCGCGAGCTATTTCCTCGCCGCGCTCTTCGCGCTGACCGGCCTGTTGAGCCAGGCTGAGCTCGTCTCGGCGATGCCGAAGGCGGGCGGGACCTATTTCTACGTAAAGCGCACGATGGGGCCGGCGATGGGAACGGTCGACGGCCTTGTTACATGGTTCTCGCTTACCTTGAAGAGCGCATTCGCCCTCGTCGGGATGGCCGCGTTCACGGCCTATATCATCAATATCGATGTGCGGATCATAGCGGTGGCACTCTGCGCCGTTTTCGTGATGCTGAACCTGATCGGTATCAAGGAAGCTGCCAAGGTGCAGATCTTCCTTGTCGTCGGACTTCTCCTGGCGCTCGCCGTCTATATTATCAGGGGTACACCCTCTGTGACCGTTGAGAACCTCGCGCCGTTCAGCCCCTACGGGCTGGGAGCGGTCCTGTCGACGACAGGATTCGTATTCGTCTCATACGGCGGACTTCTAAAGGTCGCCAGTGTCGCCGAGGAAGTAAAGGATCCCGGACGGGTCGTGCCTCTCGGGATGATACTCTCGCTCCTCGTGGTCAGCCTTCTCTACGTAGCGGTCGTCTTCGTCACAGCAGGGGTCATGGATGACTCGGCTCTCAATAACTCGTTTACACCGATCTCTGACGGAGCAGCGGTCTTCCTCGGGAGCAAGGGGAGGATCGTACTCGGGATCGCGGCGATATTCGCTTTCATCTCGACAGCAAACGCGGGGATCATGGCCGCCTCGAGGTATCCGCTGGCCCTGAGCAGGGACGGGCTGATGCCGGCATTGCTCAGCAGGGTCAACGAGAGGTTCAAGACACCGCATTTTTCGATCCTGGTGACCGGTATCGTGATGTCCGTCTTCCTCTTCTTCAAGCTCGACATGCTCATCAAGGCCGCGTCGGCCGTGATGATCCTCACATATTCATTCTCCTGCATCTCTATAATCATACTGAGAGAGAGCAGGCTTCAGAACTACCAGCCCGTATTCAAGTCGCCTCTATACCCGTGGCTCCAGATTGCCGGGATCACCGGATCTGTCTTTCTCCTCATCGGTATGGGGAAAACGGCACTGATGACAGCCGCCGCCGCGCTTCTATTCGGATTCCTCGTTTACTGGTTGTACGGAAGGATCAGGTCGGGCAGGGAGTTCGCGCTGCTGCACATCATCGAGAGGATAACGGCAAAGGAACTGACTACCCGCTCGCTCGAGTCGGAACTGAAAGAGATAATCCGCGAACGCGACGATATCGTGAAGGACCGCTTCGACGAACTCATAGAGCAGGCAATCGTGATGGATGTCGCAGGCCCGCTGAAGTCGGCGGAGTTCTTCGCGATGGTCGCCGACGAGATGGCCGGCCGGCTCGGGATCGAGAAAGCGATAATGATGAAACTCCTGCACGACAGGGAAAAGGACAGCAGCACGGTGCTGACTCCCTGTCTCGCGATACCGCATATCGTCGTGGCGGGTAAGGAACGTTTCGAGATAATGCTCGCCAGGTGCAGGGGTGGAGTCGAGTTCTCCGAATCGGCGCCCAACATCAGAGCAATATTTATACTGGCCGGCTCGCCCGACGAGAGGAATTTCCATCTGCGCGCACTGGCCGGGCTGGCACAGATCGTACAGGACGCTCACTTCGAGGAGAAATGGATGAAGGCAAAGGGCAGGGAGGACCTGAGGGACCTGATCCTGCTCGGAAAGAGAAGAAGACAATGAACGGACAGCAGGCACTGGACAAACTTCTCGAAGGGAACAGGAGATACCTCGCCGGTGAGTGTTCGGGTGATGAGCGGCATGAAGAGAGAAGGGCCGCGACCGTCTGCGGGCAGGATCCGTTCGCGATAGTCCTCGGCTGCTCCGATTCCAGGGTGCCGCCCGAGATCATATTCGACAGCGGGATTGGGGAACTTTTCGTGGTCCGTGTCGCCGGTGAAGTCGCCGGGGACCAGGTCCTCGGGTCGATCGAATATGCCGCGGAACATCTTCACACGCCTCTGCTGCTCGTACTCGGGCACACAAACTGCGGTGCGATAACTGCCGCCGTCGCGGGCGCCGGGGAAGAGGGACACATAGGCTCGGTTCTCTGTGAACTGTGCGAGGCGGTCGAAGCATCGAAGAACACCTGCAGTGAAGAAGACGGGGATGATGAGATCGTACTGGCTGCGGTAAAAGAGAATGCCCTGATGATAGCGCGCAGGCTGCGCGAGTCCGAACCGATCCTCGGGAAGCTCGTCGATGACGGATCCCTGCTCGTCGTGGCTGCTCTATATGATATTGAATCGGGGATCGTCTCGCTTCTTACCTGAGAAGGACGAGCCGGGAAGTCGCCGTATAAACGCCGGTTTTCAGCCTGCAGAAATAGACACCGCTCGATACCTGTCTGCCCGCTTCGTCCCTGCCGTCCCATGTCGTCGAGTGAACGCCGGCCTCGTAGTTTTTCCCGCACAACGTCCTTATCGATCTTCCTGAAACGTCATAGATCCTGATCTCGACATGTCCGGCAGCAGCGAGCTCGAACGGGATACTCGTGGCGGGGTTGAACGGGTTTGGCCAGGCGGGCATGAGCCTCGTCGCAGCCGGGATACCCGATTCGGGATCCTCCGTCCCCGTTACCCGGTTCGTGGTGACCGAGATGTCGTCGATATACCATCCCTCGAAACCGTACTGCTCATCGCTGGCGAAGTGGAACCGGATCATCGCCGGCCCCGAATATGCCGAGAGGTCGAAGATCTCCTGCTTCCACGGGATCGTCCCGGAGAAGCAACGCTCGTAGGCGGCGAGGAATATAGTGTTCGTCGATGCGGCCCTGCATGGATAATTGCCTGTCGGTGTGATTGTCTGCCAGGTCATTCCGAGATCAGTCGAGATCTCGATTAACGCTCCGTCCCGTGCCCAGTAAGGGTAGGATGTCGAGGCCTCCGCCTCCATCCTGTGCCAAAAGCTCAGTGTCGTGTTCTCGCCGAGGCAGAGGGATGGTGTGACGAGGTAGGACTCGGCCATGTTGGGGTAGACGTCGCCGTTTCTTCCCCCGCATTTCCAGCTGTGCGGCGCCGTGACATAGTCGTCTTCACTGAGTCGCCACCCGTCAAATCCCGTTACTTTTGAATGTGAACAGGCGGAAAGTTCACCCGCGGGGTCGGCCAGTTCGTAACCGCAGGTCATGACAGTGAGGGTCTCCGTTCTCGAAGGTATATTCTCAGCCTTGAAGGTCAGCATCACCTCGAGAGGCGAGAATGGCGGAGCGTTCTCCTTGACGAATATCTTCAGCTCGTTGTCCAGTTGGATCGACGAACCGACAGGTATGTCACCGGGAATTACCCAGGATTTCACTACCTTGCACCAGCCGTCCGCCGGGCAGGAGATCGTCACCCTCGGCGAGATGATATCAACGCTACCGTTGTTCGTCCAGCCGGCCTCGATGACGAGATGTTCCCATGCCTCAAGACATCCGTTCCCGTTGCCATCGGGAGAATCGGTCACGCTGAACAGATCAAGGACAAGCCCTGGTGCGTTTATCGCTACAGTATGACGGGATATCCTTTTTCCGAGCTCAGATTCGATCTCGATGTCGAACCTTGCCAGATGGCCGTCCGGGACCATTTCTTCGACATCGACCGTGAAGGCGGCAGGAAGTATGGTGGAGGTCTTCGGCGGCATGTTGCCGAGTGACTGCCAGTTGATCACGGGGGTAAGATAGTCGTCGTCGGCATCCAGTTTGATATAAGTATTTATCGACGTAGTATTGCTGGTATTCGATATGATCAGGTCGATCTTTACCGTCTCACCGCTTTCGATGATACCGTCGCCGTCTCCAGAACCGCTGTCATCGATAGCGAGCCAACCGATCTCCAGAAAGTTTCCTGCTGATTCGACGACAGGCAGTAGTGCGTTGTATGTGAAATGTCCCGGAGCAAGGGCGACAAGCTCGAGCTCGGCCGCGCCGGCTGTCTCAACGAAGAGCCGCGCCGTTCCGTCCGGGCCGGTCAACTCGGTGAAATATATCTCCGGGTTAGCCGACCTGAGCGAGACCCGCGCTCCCGCGATCGGGCCGCCGTCGCCTGTGACGACTACCTCGGTCGAGTTCTTGCCCGATTCAAGCGAATCGGTGTGTTCGACTGTCAGGGCCGAGGGCTCTCCGGTCCATATGTTCATTGCGGGGTCGCCGAGAAGGCACATCTCGTACATCACATACCTTACTGCCGCGTATGAGAGGAACGGGATGTTATCGACCCTCGAATCATCCAGGGCGCGGCCTGCCTCGGTAATACCCTCTCCGAAGAGAGCGTCGAAGAACTGCCGGTCGAAGAACTGCGAGACACCGCATGTCGAACCTGGCGAGCTCCAGCCGAGCCTCGTGTTTCCGATAAAGGCGACAGCGCCTTCCGTCCCGGTAACGAGCTGTTCACCGACGCAGTCCTCAGCATAGTAGGTCCCCGCATCGTCACGGTTGTCGAACGAAGCGGGATAGCAGCCCTGTGAGTAGCATATGAACGGCATCGTGCCCGAGCTTACATTGTTGAGTTGCCAGAGATCGTATATCGGGAGCCTCATCACGGAATGCAGGTTGGTGTGTCCGAGATGGTTGACGAGATGCACGCCGGCGTTGAGAAGGGGGATCAGGGCTCCTGATCCCCAGGAACCGAGGTTACGGTCGTATATCGTCGACACGGAGAAAGAGCCGGGTATACCCTTCGAACTGAATCCGTAGTCATCGGAGCCGATGATTATCTCGTCCTTGCAGTCGCCTCCCCAGGTGTCCACACCGTCTATCGACCAGAGAAGCTCTCCGGCCATCAGCGCGGTGGCGCTCATACCTGCTGGCGGGGTCTCTGTATATATGATCAGTTTGCTGACAAAGGCGTCGATCCCGGCCGCACTCTCTACGGGCAGCCTTCCGATACTCACCTCTGGTATCAGGTCCTCCTCGCCCGGTTCACCGTAGTAGCTGTCGCCGTCACTGTTCCAGTCGCCGTCGAGGCAGGAGTAATAGAGGTCGCAGGGGATGTCTGTCTCTATCGTAGTTCCGACCTTCACATACATGCCCCTGTGCGGGATCACGCTCTCATCTCCGCCGAGGAGGATGAATTCTGTCTGCCACTCCTCCCATGCATATCGGATGAAGGAGCGGATCCGTTCCTGTGTGTCGACGCCCTGGTGATTAGCTTCTATCCAGGAGGTAGTGACTATCTTTACTTTCAGCCCGTGACGCTCCCTGAACGATGCGAGCTGCTCGAACGGTACGGCCAGTTCGTCAGACGTGATGATGACGTAAGGTACCGGACTTGCCGAAAGATATGTGCCCGGTGATGATTCTGAAGGCATATCGTAAGTGTTAATGGCGCCGGGGTTCTCAACCAGTGCCGAGAGCTGAGCGGCGTCCCTGCGGGAAAGGCGGGCCGGAAGCCTGCTGTCCGCGGCAAGGCCCTTCCGGGTCTCTATCGTGATGTTCACCTTCGGAGAAAAGATCGCTGTATTATCCGTACCGGACGGCCTGACCGGATAGACATTCACGAATGCCAGCTTCATCCCCGATCCGCGCTGCACCGTCGACAGTTCGCCTGAAGAGGGGGGCCAGAAGCCGGGATTGCCATAGATAGCGGGATCGCGGCCCTTGATCCCCGACCACGAGCGTCCGAGAGCGACCTGGTCCGGCATCGGCGCGGCCATGCCGGGCATCGTCAGGATCTCTGTTTCTAAGGGGGATACCTCGACCGAGACGATCTCCTCGCCTTGCGGCAGGATGAATACGGCCGAATAGACAGGTACCATCGGCGCGCCGGGACGCGAGATAGTCCTGCAGCCCTCTATGGATATGAGTACTTCGCCGCTGGACATGGCAAACCCGGGGCGCTCAAATGAGAGAACCCTGGTGATAGTTTCCGGCTTTGCGTCAGTGGCGAGAATCAGCAAAGCAAGGAGTGCAGCATAGATGCGTGCTTTCATCCCGTTGCCGGTCATGTCCTGGCTTGAGTTGCGGAATCACGATACCGGGCAGATTATACCACTTTTCAGGTCCGTTATTAAAGTGATTTTACTGGAATGGGGCCCATGGTTAAGATAGTATCTGACGGCGAGAAGGAGGCGCAGCCTGTGCCTGAAGATGACGAACTAAAGGCTGTCCGCGCGAGGGTCAGCGGTTCCGTGCAGGGGGTAGGTTTCCGGTATTTCACCCACCGCATCGCCGTCAGCCTGGGCCTCGATGGATATGTCCGTAACAGGAGCGACGGAACGGTAGAGGCGGTGGCCGAGGGTAGCGCCGCGATAGTGGACCTCTTTCTCGAGAAGATCACGGAAGGTCCGCCTGGATCGCGCGTAAGAGGTATGAAAGTCAGTGACTTACCTCCAGTCGGCTACAGCGGTTTCGAAATAAGGATATAATGAAGGAAAAAGCGACGATACACCTGATAGATGTCACCGATTTCGAGCTCTCTGACGGGAGCGGGAGCGCGCAGTGGTTCACCGATGCCTTCGAAAAGCTCGGCCTCGGCGCGGAAGCGGACCTCGTCATCCATGACGGCACGGCCGGCGATCTTCCCACGATCGATGAATGCCTCGCCGGCGGCGCCGGAACGATGATTTCCGGCAGCCACGGGCCGGTCTGGGAGGAGAAGGATTGGATCCCGCCCCTGATCGACCTGGTAAGGGAGCTTCATGCGAAGGAGTGTTGGCTGCTCGGCATCTGTTTCGGGCACCACGCACTCGGCCACGCTCTCGGTGGTGAGGTCGTGATGAATCCCCGCGGGAGGGAGATGGGGACGGTCCCCGTATATCTCACCGAAGAAGGGAAGAAAAGCCCGCTCCTTGCCGGATTCAGATCGGGCGACATGGCCAGCCTCGCTCACAGGACCCACATCTCAAAGCTTCCCGAGGGGGCGGTGAGACTCGCATACAACCGGATGACGCCGAACCAGTCCTTTGTTTTCGGAAGATCCTACGGATATCAGCCGCACCCTGAACTCACCCCTTACCATCTCCGGCTGATGACGGATCTTTACGGCTGTGTGCTGATCAGGAAAGAGAAGTTTGTAGACAACGATCAGCATCTCGAGAACTTCCGCGATTCAATGGTCGACACTCCATCTTCGATGGCCGTTCTGAGGAATTTTGTCTCGATGGTCCGTTCAGAATGATACCATTCTGGAACTTTTCGCCGCTTACGATATATAACGATAGAGCATAAGAATTCACACGCATCATGGAGGTATTACGGTGAGTGAAAGACGAAGATTTCCGGGGATGATATTCCTTCTGTTGATTGCTACCGCGATATTCGCCGCCGGGTTTGCCAGCGGAAGGTCGGGCGGCATGAAAGGGGCTTCGTCCCTTATATCGGCGCCGGTATCGGCCGCCGCGCAGGAAGAAAGCCTGCCCGACATCATAGAGAGAGTCAGCTGTTCGGTAGTATCGATTTCGTCGAAAAAGATAGTTACGGCCGGCAGGGATCATCCAATGATGAACGATCCCTTCTGGCGAAGGTTTTTCGAGCAGCCGAAAGAGCGAGAGCAGCAGAACTTCGGCTCTGGAGTAGTCATCAGCGACGACGGGTATATACTTACGAACAATCACCTGGTAGGCGGAGCGACCGAGGTCCTGGTCAAATGCACCGACGGGCGGGAGTTTGAGGCCGAAGTCATCGGCGCCGATGCCCAGACCGATGTTGCAGTCATCAAGGTCGAAGCGGGCCAGCTACCCGCAATAGAGCTGGGCACTTCCGAAAATCTCCGGCTCGGAGAAACGGTGCTCGCTATCGGGTACCCGTTCGGCATCGATCAGACGGTGACAAAGGGGATCATCAGCGGTCAGGGCAGATCGCTGGGGCTCGTCGAATACGAGGACTTCATCCAGACCGACGCGGCTATCAATCCCGGCAACTCGGGCGGGGCCCTTATAAATGAAAAGGGCGAGCTTATAGGCATAAATACGGCGATCGCCTCGAGGAGCGGCGGGAGCCAGGGGGTCGGATTCGCCATCCCCATAGATTTCGCCCGCTCGATAATGGACCAGCTTATAGAAGACGGAAAGGTCGTGAGGGGTTACGTCGGTGTCAAGCCCGATGAGATAACGAACGACATGGTCGAGTTCTTCGACCTCGAGAGTAAGGAAGGTGTCCTTGTATCGAACGTTGGGGCCGATACACCCGCCGAGAAGGCGAAGATGAAGCGCGGCGATGTTATCGTAGAGTTCGACGGAAATGAGATAAAGAACGTTAACCAGTTCAGGATGCTCGCGGCCGAGGCGGCGCCGGGCGACAAGATCGATGTCGTACTGATACGCGAGGGAAAGAAGAAGACCGTTAAACTCGTGGTCGGGGAGAGACCCACTGAGACGGCCGAGAACTCGGCGGAAGAGGACGCGGAAGACATCTCGCCCCTCTTCCTCGGGGTTGGCCTCCAGTCGATGAAAGACGGGTTCCGTGATGCCCTTGAACTGCCCAATGATATCGACGGCATAATCGTAACAGACGTTCAGGATGGAACGCCGGCAGGCAAGGCCGGACTGAGGCGGGGAGACGTGATTGTCGAGGTCAACAAGAAACAGATAGAAAATCTGGATGACTTTCGGAATGTAATGGACGATTATGACGAGGACAAGGTCATGGTAGTGGTATACCGCGGAGGCGGATATTTCTACACGATGATAAGGCAGTAGCCTGCCGGGTATTTAAAAGATACACGGGCCGGGTGTTTGCCCGGCCCTTTTTTATGAAAGGGACCGAATATGTCTATCGTCATCCTGCTCCTGGTCGTCCTGTTTTCGGCGTTGATAGTAAAAGTAGGGGCGATCTCCCTGCGCATGACAGGGATCGACAGGGAGACCGCGGGATTTCAGGCTCTTTCCGCCTTCAGCGGGACTGGATTTACCACTTCAGAGGCGGAGAACATCGTCAACCATCCTGGCAGGCGCAAGGTAGTCAAGGCACTGATGATCCTTGGGAATGCCGGTATCATAACCGCACTGGCTATGCTCTTTCTCTCGATGCAGGGCGCGACGGTGACGAACGTACTTGCCAAGTTCGGGGCAATAGGCCTCCTGCTTCTCATCCTTCTAGCCCTTCCGCTTTCGAAGGGGATGGACAACATTATCGAGAATTTCATAATGAAACGGCTCTCGAAGAGCACGCACTTCTCGATGGGATCCTTCTCCCAGATCATGAGATTCGCGAAAGGTTACGGGATAGCAGAGCTCCTCGTGAGTGATTCTGACGCGCTCGCGGGGAAGACGCTGGCCGAGTCGGGGCTGACGAGCAGTGACGTGCTTGTTCTGGCGATCCGCAGGGGCCACAACATGATCCCGACACCCAAGGCGGGGGAGACGATACGGCCGGATGACAAACTCGTCTGCTTCGGGCCGCTGAACAATATCGCCTCTGCCGTTGAGAAGGAAAAGGAAAAGGAATAAAAAAAGGCCCGCCGTTTCCGGCGGGCCCTCATCATTCGACATTTCAGATACCGATCAGTCGTAGTACTCCTGGCCGAGGTGCGTGATCATGTCCTCGCCCTGGATGTACCGCAGGGTGTTCTTCAGCTTCATCAGCTGGATGAACAGGTCGTGCTCGGGATAGAGCTCCGGAGCGTGCTGCGGCGACTTGAAGTAGAACGAGAGCCATTCCTGGATCCCGCTGAACCCGATCCTCTTCCCGAGGTCCATGAAGAGGGCGAGGTCGAGTACGATCGGTGCTGCGAGGATGGAATCGCGGCAGAGGAAGTCGATCTTGATCTGCATCGGGTAGCCGAGCCAACCGAAGATATCGATGTTATCCCAGCCTTCTTTGTTGTCTCCACGCGGGGGATAGTAGTTGATCCTCACCTTGTGATAGAAGTTTTCGTACAGCTCGGGGTAGAGCTCCGGCTGCAGGATATGCTCGAGAACGGAGAGCTTGCTCTCTTCCTTCGTCTTGAACGACTCGGGATCGTCGAGCACCTCGCCGTCGCGGTTGCCGAGGATGTTTGTCGAGAACCAGCCGCCAAGGCCGATCATGCGCGCCTTGAGTCCCGGAGCGAGGATAGTCTTCATAAGGGTCTGGCCCGTCTTGAAGTCCTTCCCGCAGATAGGGGCGCCGTTTTCTTTCGCCAGAGCCACAAGGGCGGGGAGATCGATCGTAAGATTCGGAGCGCCGTTGGCGAAGGGGATGCCCATCTTCAGCGCGGCGTAGGCATATACCATGCTCGGCGCTATCTCAGGGGAATTCTCCTTCATCGCCTTCTCGAACGATTCGATCGTCTCGTGAGCGGCGGTCTTCTCGAGGAAGATCTCCGTGCTGGCGCACCAGACTATTACGAGGCGGTCGCAGCCGTTCTCTTCCTTGAATCTGTCCATGTCATCCATCAGCTGTTGAGCGAGGTCGTACCAGTTATCGCCCTTCTTGACCCAGTCGCCCGAGAGCTTCTTTACATACTTCTGGTCGAAGACGGCCTTCATCGGCTTGATGGCCACGAGGAAGTCCTTCACTCCATCGAGGAGTTCCTTCTCGAGAACGCCGGCATTCATGGCGGCGTCGTAGCAGTTGTCCTCGAAGATATCCCAGCCGCCGAATACGAGATCGTCGAGATCGGCGAGGGGGATGAAGTCCTTGATCATCGGGGTATTGTTGTCGGTCCTCTTGCCGAGGCGGATCGTGCCCATCTGGGTCAGCGAACCGATCGGCTTTGCGAGGCCACGTCGGATCGACTCAACGCCCGCTATAAATGTGGTCGAGACTGCTCCCATACCGGGGGTCAGTATCCCGAGTTTTCCCTTCGGCTTTTCAGGCTTGTTCTTGATCTCCATGCTCGATCTTCCTTTCAGGTAAATTATGGTCTGGATTCCTTTCGACCAATCTCGCACGCTTGACAGGATTAATCAAATTTATTATACTAATAAAAAGGATAAGTAAAACTTATGGATATGAGAGCCCTGAAATATATGCTCAGCGTGGAGGAGACAGGAAGCATCACTGCCGCTGCGAAGGTCCATTTCGTCACCCAGCCGGCAGTCAGCATCCATCTCAAGAAGCTCCAGGAGGAGCTCGGAACGTCCCTGTTCGAGGTCGTCGGCAGGGAGGTGCGGTTTACAGCCGCCGGCAGGATGGTCCTCGATTACGCGAGAAGGATCTCGGCGCTCGAGAAAGAGATGGAGGGGGAGATATCGGGGATCGCGGGGCTGGTCAGCGGAGAGGTCTCGATCGGTACGATAGACGCAGCGAGCATCTACATCCTTCCGGCAGTCTACTCATCATTCAGCAGGAAGTACCCCGGTATCGATCTCCAGGTCGACGTGTCGCCGACACTGCCGCTGGTCGAGAGGATGCTCGACGGCCGGCTCGATTTCGTCGTCGGGACGCTTACCGGCGAGAAGATGGCCGGAGTGGAAGAGAAAGAGATCTTCCGGGAGAAACTGATCCCGATAGCCCCGCCGGGACACCCGGCAGCGGCGAAACGGGGCGTCGACGTCGAGTCATTCGCAGGGTATCCCTTCATCTCCTTTCACCGCGAATCACTGACGAGACGCATGATTGAGGGAGCTCTCCTTGATATGGGGGTGACGCTCGAGGTGGCGATGGAGATCGATAGCCAGGAGGCGATCAAGAACCTCGTAGCTTCGGGCCTCGGCCTCTCGATACTTCCTCATGAGACTGTAAGGGGAGAGCTAGAGAGGGGCACCCTGGCCCGTCCCAGAGTGAAGGGACTGAAGATCGAACGTTCAATAGGCCTGATAAAGCCGAAAAAGAGACGCATGTCCGCGGCCGCAAGGGCATTTCTCGGTGTGATGAAGGAAGAATTGAAGATAGATCTGTATACAGCGGAAGAAAGGGCCAGTGATGGATGACAGGACCGCAGCCGCGAAGAAAGCTGTACTCGCAGCAGGAGAGCTCGTGAGGGAGAGATTCGGGGACAGGGCCGGTCTCGATGTCGCGGAGAAGGACGGGAACGATTTTGTAACGGCGACCGACCTGGCGAGCGAAAAACTGATCGTCTCGATGCTGACCGCAGAATTTCCCGATATCCCCGTAATGGGTGAGGAGAGCGGGGGAGAAGTCGGTGAAAAGTTATTCTGGGTCATCGATCCTCTCGATGGGACTACCAACTTCATTCACGGGTATCCTCAGATAGGAGTGACAGTCGCGCTTATAGAGGATAGAAAATCCATAGTCGGCGTGACGTACGATCCCCTGAGAAACGAACTCTTTGAGGCGGCCAGGGGCAAGGGAGTATATCTCAATGGCCGGCCGATCTCTGTCCCGACAGAGCAGGACCTCGGGAAATGTCTCCTCGGCACCGGTTTTCCATTCCGTAGCTATGAGTATTTCGATCCGTATATCGATTCGTTCAGGGACCTCTTCCTCCGGTGCCGCGGGATCCGCCGCGCCGGCGCAGCTGCTCTGGATCTCGCCCATCTCGCCGCGGGCAGGCTCAACGGATTCTGGGAGCTCTACCTCAAACCGTGGGACATGGCGGCCGGGGCTCTGATGATAGAGGAGGCGGGAGGAGTCGTGACCGATTTCTTCGGCGGGGACGAATATCTTTCGGCGGGAAACATTGTGGCGGGAAACAGCGTCATACATGGAGAGATCTTAAAGGTGACTTCAGGGTCGTTTACGAAAGAGGGCGTGGCCGCCCTGGCGAACGGCCTTATATAGAGAAAAGGCGGGTGCGGCTCAGGCTGGGTCCAGGCGTGAACCCGGCCGGGTCGTTACCCGCCCGAAAAAAAAAGGGGGAGCGCCCCGCCAGGCTCTCCCCCTCAGCGCAAGAGATGGACGTTACATCCTCTCGTTGCAAAGCATACCCCAGATTCCCTTGAAGTAGCCCTGTCCGCCCGATGTAACCCATTCTCCTTTAAGACGTCCCTTCACACCGTGGTTACGGCCGTACCACAGGCCCTCGAATCCGCCGATATCGTTCAACGGATCATCAGCGAAGGTCGGGTAGACGGTCCAGTCCCCGGCGAGGATTCCCATGAATTCGCCCTTCGGGTTGATATATTTTCCGCGAAACACCATCTCTCCGGCGCTGTTGACGCCGTAGAAGCCCCTGAGGTGTCCAACGGCCCAGCCTCTCTCACCGATCCAGATACCCTTGAAATGGCCGTATACGATGCCGCGCATCTCGCCTGTATCATCATTGTAAAGAGTGTCAGGAGTCTCGGCCCTGTTCCATTTGCCGAGCATGTAGCCGTTCGGGCAGCCGGGGATCAGCTGGTGGCTTCCGATAGCCATATAGTTGTTGCACCTGTCGACGGGCTCCATGAGCCTCAGATTCTCGAGCTCTTCGAGCGTGAATGTCCGCTCGTACGGGCCGGCGACTATCGTCAGTGTCGGCTCAGGAGGAGCAGGCTCGACGGAGGTCGAATCGGGCGCCGGCGGTGGAGGAACGATAAGGCGGACCTGCAGACCGTCCACGTGGGGACATGTATGAGATTTCCACCTGATCGTGTTCGGGCTGGTGCGGCTGATCTCGTCGCGGGCGTCGAACTTGATGACTTTCTCGATGACGATCACGCCGCCCTTGAGTACCATGCCGCCCGACCAGTCGACAGCGCAGCAATTATCTGTGACGCTGCTGTCATCGACTGCCGCTATCATCCTGCCCCAGAGGGCGCGGAAACGGTAGATCTTTACGCCGTGCCTGCGTTCCATCTCGCGGACGTGCTCCTGTTCGCAGAGCTGATCCCTGTAATTGCAGTCCTCGCCCTCTCCTTCGTCAAGCGCCATGAATGTCTCCGGCTCACTAAAGAGCGGAGCCTCGTCCGTCTCAGTGAATCCGCCTGTCGGCGAATCGAGGTCGACGACCTGAAGCGCGGCATCCCCTGATGTGGTGGGAGATGTCGGGTCGTCACTGACCGATTCGCATCCGGCCGTGATCATGGCGAAGACGAGGATCATCGAAAATACGAGATACTTCTTCATCCTCTGCTCCTTCCAAGTGGTGATTAAAAACTGTACTGTCTGCCAGTCTGGATTTACGTATGTAAGCCTGATTTATATTTTTTTTCAGCACCTTCACGTACCCTTGATACTGCAGGAGAAGTGCCGATTTGCACGGCTTCAGGGCATAATTTATAACTGACTGTGTAATATATGTTTAGGATGATGAAACAAATCGTTCAACTATCCCGTCATCTGTGAAGTTGTACCTCACAGTACACAATGGAAGTACAGGCTGTCCACGGAGGTACACAATCGGGGTCAGGGAATAAGGATGAAACAAGTTGAGTCCACCTGCGTAATACAATACAGGTTGAGCGTTTCGATAACTGATGGAGGATGACTGATGAAGCAGAGACTGTCCCTGATCGCCCTGGCCCTGGCAACTACAATGGTCCTTACAGCGGGCGCTGAAGCACACAGGGTATGCAGGCATGACGATGACCGGACCTTCAATCACATGACGATGGATTTCGAGGATGGCTTACTTGTCATCGAACACGAGGATGAGGACTGGATCGTAGAGATTACCGAGGACTACAAGCTCTACGTGAACGGAGAGAGGGTCAAGACAGACAGACAGCAGAAGAAACTCCTGCGCAGTTATTATCGTGACTATGAAGAGATCGAAGAAATGGCCGGGGAGATCGGAAAAGATGCGGCGAAGATAGGGATTGCCGGCGCGAAGATCGGCGCGAACGCTGTGGCCTGCGTGGCACTGCTCCTCCTCGAGGATTATGACTGTGATATCGAGATCGACTTCGACATAGATGAAGATGAGATCGAGAAGCTGGCCTCGAAGCTTGAGAAGAAGGCGGACAAGATAGAGGATCTCGCTGACGATCTCGAGAAGACACACAAGAAATTGAAAAAATCGATCCCCGAGCTGAGAGACCTTGAGGACTTCTAGCTCTACAAGGCGAAAGCCGAAAGGAGTGGGGAACTGATGGAGCAGCATATTACGATACTGGGGGTCCTGCACATCGCTTACGGAGCGATCGGCATCCTCGTCGCGATGATAGTATTTATGGCCGTCGTCGTCGGCGGGATGCTCTCGGGCGATGCTGAAGCTTTGGCGATCACCACGCTCGTCGGGACCTCGATCGCGACATTCCTGTTTATCCCCAGCCTGCCTGGACTCATCGGCGGCCTCGGGATCTTCAAGTACAGGCCGTGGGCGAGGATCACACTCCTGGTCGTCGGTTTTGTGAATCTTCTGATCGTCCCTTTCGGGACGATCCTCGGTATATATACGATATGGGTCCTGATGAATATCGAAGTGAAGGACATGTTCGAGAAACGGGCTGTTGACGGGGTTGCAAGGGAGGAATCATGATCATGTTCAAGGATATCATAATCGAGATGTTCTATCTGATATGGTACGGGTTCTAAGAGCCCGGCTGTCAGAAGCGGTAGCCGAAACTGAACCAGAATTCCGAATCGTTGTGGTCGCTGCCCGAGAGGGTCAGCTCGGCCGGACCGGCCGGCGTCTCGTACGCGGCGGTCATCCCGCTTCCGTTGAAGATATTCTCTTCCTTGAAAAGAAGGTTCCTGTCATCCTCGGCCGCGCCGGCGTTGAATCTGTACGCGATCAGCCATCTCCTTGTAATCTGGACCTGGACATCCACTCCTCCGAGCCAGGCGTTGGCGCCGGAGAACTCGAACGGCTCGTATCCGTAGAACGAGACATCACGCTGACCGTAATAATCGAACCATGACATCATCCCGCCGAGATAGTACCTGTGATGGGGGAGAGGTTTTCCTCCGCCGGTGATCCCGCAGATGAAGTCGCAGCTGATCGATACGCGTTTGTGGAGTGGAACGGCCGCGACAACCTGACCGTATGCCCTGTAGTATGAGTCGTTATTCACCGACATATCGGGAAAGTAATTCCCGGAGGCCCTTAGCTTCAGTCCTCTGCGCGGCTTCCACGAGCGGTCGAGCGTATCGATCCACATATCCCCGGCTGCGAAGAAGAGACCGCCTGATTCGGATTCTGTTCCTGCCGGTGCGATATCCGGTCTTATGCTGTACCATTCACCACCGGCGCCGAGCATCAACCGGAACATGTGTCCGAGCGAGCTCTCAGCGAGCAGTCCCGCTCTGCCGGCCCTGATCCCCCATCTGCTTACGCTTTCACCATTGATGTATGTCTCGAAGTAGTCATCGACATAGTTGCCGGCCACTCCCGGCATCAGCCATTTTCCCAGCCCAGCGTCGATCGTATAGATGCCGAGGAGATCGACGCGGCTGCTGAATATCATATCGAGGTTCAGCTCGGAGCCGCGGCGTATGAGGTTTCTCATCCTCGCTCCAAGAAGGACCGACAGCGACCACCGGGTGTCGTACCGCAGGCCGAGGCCGACGTAAGCCGGTATCTCCTCTTCGATCTCGAGTATGAGCGTCTTTCCGCTTTCCTCCTGCTGGAACCTGTACGATATCCTCGAGAAGTTGCCGGTGCTGTACATCCTCTGAAGAGCTTTGTCGATGTCTTCTGCTGTGACCGATACGGGGGCCTTTATTCCCAGCAGAGATGAGACAAAGGAGGAGGACATCTCCGAGAGCCCGTCGAGACGGATCTCTGTTATCTCGATCGATGTCACCGGGGTCTTTTCCATCTGCACCGGAGGCTCGTGGTAACCTCCGGCCCGTTCGACTATCTCGCGGATCTCTTCTATATGGGCCCGGGCCGCCTTTTCACCCTGTTCGATTATGTACGAGATGTTATCGAAATCGAGGGTACCCGTAGTGCCGAGATCCGGTTTGATGTATAGATCACAGTATTCTTTCTGCTCATCCATCGTTGATCTCATCAGTATGTTGATCGTCTGATCGGTGATCTCGAGCAGGCTCCTCAGGCTGTCAGCTCCGAAGAGGTCAGTGGAGACGTCGATACATATAACGATGTCGGCGCCCAGCGCATCAGCATCGAGTGAGGGGAGGTTCCTGACGAGCCCTCCGTCGACGAGTTTCCGTCCGTCCATGTTGAATGGGGCGAAGGCTGTCGGGATAGCCATACTTGCTCTCATCGCATCGGCCAGGCTGCCGCTGTCGATCACGTACGGTTCGCCGGTGGCAATGTCGGTCGCGACGCAGGAGAAATCCCGCGGAAAATCACTGAAGTCATCGATCTCGATAACGGGCCAGGTCAGTTCATAGAAGAGCCTGTGGATCTTCTGCCCCTTGATCAGGCCGGAAGGGAGCTGGACGCTTCCGTCATAGAGAGGGAAGGCCAGCAGGTACCTGTCTCTGTACATTTTCTGGCGCATCGAGAGGTACTTACGGTCGACAGTCTCGCGGAATACGTCGAACCAGTCGACGTTCATTGCCATATTCTCGAGGAAAGCGGGGGAGTACCCCATTGCGTAGAGTCCGCCGATTATGGAGCCCATGCTCGTACCGGTTACTATCTCGGCCTGTAATCCTTCCTCCTCAAAGACCTTGAGAACACCGATATGTGCGAAGCCCTTGGCGCCGCCTCCACTGAAAGCGATGCCGATCTTCGGCTTGTCCTGTCCGGCTTCCGCGGAAACCGTCATGGACAAAATGAATAGTATGGCTAGTGTCCGCAGAATCCTTTTATTTGTGGTA
>CAYWGA010000052.1:0-1682 GCA_964457905.1 uncultured bacterium
AGGGAACATGACAAGCGCGGAAGCGCCCTCTGCGAGGTGTCGTTCACAGAGAGAGGGTTCGAGATATTCCCCGAGATGAAGGATTTCAAGTACGGATACATCCAGTACCACGATGGTCCCCTGTTCGTCCCGCCTTCTGCAGGCGAGTACAAGGACTGCGAGGAGCTTGCCGTCAACAGGAGCGATGTTCATCAGACAGGGCCAGAAGGGATGACGCCCGGCAAGGCGTTCCTGCTCTGCCAGGAAACGGGTGCGGGGAGGGTATTCGCAAGCGCCGGCCATCCCGAGTCGACCGTAGGCATGAGATGGATGGTGCCCCGCATGGTCAGGTGGGTCGCCCGCAGGGAACTTGTCTCCTATCCGGCGAATGTCGTCAGGCCGGGATTCGGGACAGCCGAGATAATGCACAGCGATGAGCTCGAGACGGAACTCTTCTGGAAAATCTTCGATGAGGATCCCGGGATCAGGATGGCTGCTGTCAGGGAGCTGCGGGAGAAACGTTACCGCAACGGATTCAGATGGGCGGCCAGGATGATAAGGGATAAGTCTCCCGAAGTCAGGGCATTCGCGGCGAATGTGCTCGCTGAGGCCGAGTACACGGCGGCTATCGATAATCTCGAGGCTGTCATCGAGGAGGAGACCGATAACGCCTGCAGGATGCAGCTGCAGAAGGCTTTAGCCGATCTGAAGGCGATGGTCGCGGACTGACGAAATCAGATCCGCTGAGAATTCGCTTGCCGGCTGGCCGGATAACATTATTTTTAATTATAGATCCGCTCCATCAACCCCCCACCTGTAAACGGATATATGATCTGTATCATCAGGATTACAGCCACCGGGGGATAGACTCCAGACAGACTGCGAACGATATATTTAATCCGGCCATGTATTGACAGGCCGTGTTATCATTAGTTCGTATTATTCGGTGTAACACATCGAGAAGGAGGGGAAAATGGAGTCTCGCAAATCTGCGCGTTCGCGCGTTCTGTGTCTCAGCCTGTTCATCTTCATCACGACTATCTCAACTTTTATCGCTGTTCCCGTTTCGGCCGCCTTTACCGTAACGGTTTACGAGCAGACAGGCAGTATCAATACCTATTCATTCAATCAGGACGATATCCGGCTCTTCGATGAGATAGCAGGTATGCCTGGACCGCCCACTCAAGGGTACATCGGATATGATTTTGGAACTGGCGGGTGCGAGTATTACGATATCTACTTCTGCGACTCTGCTGGAACACTGCTCGATCTCGAACCGGGCGACGCGTTGCCGCTCGACATCTATCTGAAACTGGAGTGCTGGGACCTCAGCTGCACTTCATGGGAGCCCGTAGCAGCTCCGAACTGGGTCAGCGCGGGCAACAGTGTCGATGCCGTCGTGCTGAACATCGACGGAGAAGTACTTTACGCGCAGAGCGTGGTCGAGGAAATCTACGGCCTCTGCGATGAGCCCTTCGATCTCAAGACTTCGAACTTCGCTGAGAGTGCGCTCGGGGCTCCAGATGCGGAGATAACGAAGATGGGATGCGGATATTCCGTCATCACGCTGAAAATGCGTTCGGCTCCGTCCTCGCTCTGCGAGGTTGTCGTCAATTATCCTCACTCTGAGACGACGTACTATATCGGGGGGCAGCATACGATCGATATAACGCCGAACACTTGTGACGGTAATGTGCGCCTGG
>CAYWGA010000052.1:1782-24723 GCA_964457905.1 uncultured bacterium
GGTACGAGTGGTACGGTGTGAGCGACTGCGGAGGGGGACCCGACACGGACTATCGTATAAAGGCAACGTGCCTGTCGGATGAGGCCTGCTTCGACTTCAGTGATTATTTTACGATGGCTGAAAGCACCAGCGACTGCGAGGTTGTAGTCAATTATCCTCACTCTGAGACGACGTACTATATCGGCGGGCAGCATACGATCGATATAACGCCGAACACTTGTGACGGTAATGTGCGCCTGGAGTTGTACAAGGGCGAGACTCTTCTGTGCCAGATCGCGGAGATCACCGGCAGGTGGTACGAGTGGTACGGTGTGAGCGACTGCGGAGGGGGACCCGACACGGACTATCGCATCAAGGCGACGTGCCTGTCGGATGCGGCCTGCTTCGATTTCAGCGATTATTTTACGATGGCTGTGGATGAACCCCCCGATACTACTCTGGAGCATGACCCCCTCATCGCCATCGGCAACATTTACTTTGACTGGATCGAAAACTCCATACAGTGGAACACCGAGGAAGACGGATATATCAGCAGTTTCTCTTCCTGGTATGACGCGCTTATTTCGAGGCGGAGTTTCAATACCGCTGATAATCCGTCAGTGATATTCAGGCTGTTTCAGTTCCCTGATTCCTCTAACTTCATGGGCGGATTCACTTCAGAGCTTCCGCCGGAGAACAGCTTTCATTACAGTGATATCGATATCGGTCTGTATATGCACTCGACCGGATCTATACGCCCGACCTGGGACGTTAACAATACGTTCTACTGGTCGACCACGCTGCCTGGCGGATACTATGACCTGAGGATCACTTTGAACGAAAGCTCGGGCACCGTGACGTTCGAGATTGAGCAGGTCTCGGGCTGGGGGGCTCCTCTCTCCGATTTCTCATCTCCCGTATGGACATCTGTAGAACAAAGGAATCTCACATCCGCGTACCATATCCAGATCAATCCTGCCAACGAGAGCAGGGTCCATGACGTCTGGGCCTCGGAAACCGGATTCGTTCCGCCGCCTCCACCGTCGCCGGATCCGTTTATCCTCTTCGTAGAGGACGTCGGGAACGACAATGGCAGGCAGGTGCGGATGAAGTGGCAGGCCTCACCTTTCGATACTACAGGAAGCGCTCAGCCTGTAACCGGTTACGCTCTATGGAGGAGGATCGATCCACTGCCTGCTCCGATTCCCCTTTATCCGCCGGGTGACTGGGATTACCTCGGCACCGTTCCCGCATGCTGCGAGGAGACGTACGCGACGATCCTGCCGACCCTCGCCGATTCGACGGGAGCTGGCGGAGTACACTGGTCGGTTTTCTTTGTCAGGGCCTTGACGGAGACGCCGGGGATATACTTCGATTCACCCCCCGACAGCGGCTGGTCCGTTGACAACCTGGCACCCGCTCCCGCGGTCGGGTTCTGCGGGGTACAGAGCCTCGAGCCCCCCGGCCTGCTCCTTTACTGGGAGCCCGGGACAGAGGAGGATATCGTATGCTACGACATCCACAAGGGAGCCTCGGAGGGTTTCATCCCCGAAGAGTCTAACTTTATCGGCAGTACGGCAGGTACCGAGATGCTCGACACTGACTGGACCCCGGCCGATGGGAATTTCTACAGGATCATAGCGGTGGATGACAGCGGGAACAGGGGGCTGTCAGCCCTGTTACGCCCGGAGAATATATCGGTAGGAACTTACCTGCAGAGCTTCTACGCATCGTGGAGAGAGACATGTATCGAGATCTCCTGGACCCTTTCTGAATTGGGCGAAGAGACGGAATTCTTCGCCCTGCGTGCGGAAGCCCGGGGGATGATATTCGAGGAGATAGACGGCGTGCGTCTCGAAAGGGAAGGGATGCAGTTCGTCCTGAAGGACCTGTCATACGAGCCTGGAATGACGTACATCTACCGCGTCGAGTTCGAGGAAGAAGGCAGTCGGCGGATCCTGTTCGAGACGGACGAGATAAACGCGCCGGCGCTGCCTCTGACTCTCATGCAGAACGTGCCCAATCCGTTCAATCCATCGACGACGATCGGATTCTATTTGCCGGAGAAGTCGCATGTGCGGGTTGATATCTATGATGTGACGGGAAGACACATGTCGACGCTGATCGACGAAGCGCGTTCTGGAGGTTCGCATACGGTCGAATGGAACGGTGTCGACAAGGCGGGAAACCAGGCCGCGAGCGGAGTCTACTTCTACAGGCTCGTCGCTGGAAAGAACGTGCTGACGAACAAGATGGTCATGCTCCGGTAACGTTCTGTTTGAAAATGAGGCGGGGGGAGAAAGTATGAAACGAGATTACACGCACATTACAGTGATTCTCGATCGTACCGGATCGATGGAATCGATTCGCGATGATACGATCGGAGGGTTCAACGCCTTTCTGAAGGATCAGCAGGCTGAGCAGGGAAAAGCGACCTTTACGCTGATCCAGTTCGACAGCCAGGACTCTCACGAGGTGATCCACAAGTTCATGCCGATCGGGGAGGTGCCCGCGCTTACCCGGGAGACATACGTACCCAGAGCGACGACCCCGTTGCTCGATGCCATGGGTATGGGGATAAACGAACTCGAGGAGAATCTATCTGCTATCGAAGAGGATGAGCGCCCGGCGAAGGTGCTCCTTGTTACCGTCACTGACGGCATGGAGAACGCCAGCCGGGAATTCACCAGGGATCAGGTTAAGAAGATGATCAAGGACAAGACCAAAAACAGTTTCTGGGAGTTCGTTTTCCTGAGCGCCGATCTCGACGCGATGGGCGATGCGATGTCCCTCGGTATACACTCGGAGAAGGCGCTCCTGTACAAGAAAAACAGCATGGGCAGTGACTCGGCCTGGGCCTCAATATCAGGAGTGACCTCCGCCTACAGGCGTTCGCTGAAGGAGAAGGTCGGATTCACGGATAAAGACCGGAAGCATCCTGATGATCCGGAGAAGAAGAAAAAGAAGAAATGACGTTCGGCGGCTCTAAGGCCGTACGTGATTGTTCGTATACTTCGTGATCAGCTGGTCGCGAAGGTCAGAGTATATCCCGTGCATCTCTTCCATACGGTCCCATGTGAGCTTGGTGAGGTATTTCGATGCCTTCTTCGTGCTCATCTCTGCGCATTTCGCGTCTATCGTGGCTATCTCCTCGAAATACCGCGCCTCGACCGGGTCGCGTACGGCCCTGACGTCCTCGATCGCCGCCTGCCACTTGAGGTACAGAAGGTTGTCGACGAAATCTACCGCCCAGCGGAACGAGTCCTCTGAGTACATCGCCGGATCATATGTGTTCCATGCGGGGTGGATCTTGTTCACGCCGGCATAGATCGGTACGTACGCGCCGACGTGCTGGTTGTCGACAAAGTACCAGTAGATGCCGCCGACCGGGTCGGGGAGCCAGCCGCGGAGCTGGGCGACCATCCCGTACCCGCCCTTTGCGACGTTGCGCCTGAAGTCGATATCGAGCAGGTTCCGCATGTCTGGGGTGGGGAAGGGGGTCGTCAGCGGGCTCTTTACCATACAGCCCTCGCCGTCGGGGATGAGCCAGTCGAAATCGGCCGTCATGTCGTATATCGTACCCTCGAATGTCGAGCGCTGGAACGCCATCACATCCTGCACCGAGATCAGGGTGTCGGGGACGGCGGAGAAGGGGTAGATCGACAGGGGCTCTACGTACTGGTGGTACGAGTCGTTCTTCTTGAATGGGCTCTTGAGGGTCCTGTCGGGCCATTCCTTCAGCTCCGAGCAGAATGTCGAGTAGAAGAGCCAGAAGCGGCTCGTTGCCCATTCACGGGGAGTCACGCTGTAGATCTCCTGCCAGATGAAGGGTGCGCCGCCTGCCGGGTCGTACCAGCCGTGATCGATCGCGACCTGCATCCAGTTCTCCGAGAGGATCGTGTCCAGGTCGTCGGGGTCTATCTCCCTGATGATGCTCCAGTTAGGTATCATCGTGACATGGTCGTGGGGCACCCTGCGGGCTACCCAGAGGGCCCCGGGTTTTCCACTGCCCGGCTCCCAGCCGGGGCCTACGCTGAAGAGCTCGAGTACCCACGCTTCTTCGGGATCGGCGATCGCGAGTGTCTCCGACTCGGGGCCGCACGAGGGGAGGAAGCCGTACTCATCGACGAGAGATGTTATGAGTTTTACCGCGTCTATCGCCGATTCACATCTCTGCAGGGCGAATATCATCGCCTGCTCGACGGTGATTATCTGTCCGCCAGTCTCGCGGTCGACGCCGAGCTCGTCGCGTTGGGCCTGCGTGCTCTCGCCGATGGCGAGCTGCTTTTCGTTCATATGCGAGTAGCCCGAATGGAAATACGCGAATGTCTTCTCGACTTGGGGGATGTGGCCGATGACTTCCCACTCGCCGTGCGCGATGGTGGGGTCCTGGAGTCCCCAGTAGACGGGGGCGAGGCTTGATTTCTTGTGCTTCTGCGCGGGGACATAGAAGAGACGCGAGTCGTCGCAGGCATCGGTATGCGATGTTATCACCGAGCCGTCGACGGTCGCCTTCTTGCCAGCCACAATGATCGTGCAGGCATCGGCCGTTCCGAACTGGACGGCCAGCAGGACCACAGCTATGAATACGCAGGTGAGTGATCTCGAGTTTAAAAGGGATTTCATTATCACGTCCTTTTCCATGGTGCGGGTCTTGAGCATTCAGACCGTCAGACTCTACCTGATTGAAGGGGTGAAATTCAAAATATTTCGGGGA
This sequence comes from uncultured bacterium, assembly GCA_964457905.1. Taxonomy (GTDB): domain Bacteria; phylum Krumholzibacteriota; class Krumholzibacteriia; order Krumholzibacteriales; family Krumholzibacteriaceae; genus JAUWCL01. The sequence continues at coordinate 6,479 of CAYWGA010000052.1, forward strand.
ATGATACTGGATAATCACCGGATAACCACGAATTTACCGATCGTCCGGCTGAATTGAGTGTCGTCCGGCTCGACTGCATAGACATAGACTCCGCTTGTGACATCCTGGCCGTTTCTCGAGAGCAGGTTCCAGCACAGGGTACCTGCGCCGCCGCTGCCGTCGTGATAGAGTGTCTGGACGAGATCGCCCGCGATGGTGAATATCCTGACGGTGCATCTGCACTGAGGGAGGTTCCTGAATTCGCACTTCAATCCCGAGGGGTCAGAATTGTTCGGCTCGAGACTCCACGGCTCCATGCTTTCGGATGTCACAGGATTAGGTACGACATATATCTCCCTGTCCACGAATTCTTCCGATTCCTGCGCATCTGATCGTGCCTCGATATACTTGAAGTTTGACATAGGCGAATCGCTCAGTCCCGGTTCCATCACGCCCTTCATAAGTTCCCTGTGATCGAAAGCTACCACCGAGTAGAAGTAGGGCAGGCCGTTCTTTGCCATCCTGTCGTAAAACCTGTAGTAGCATTTTCCACCCTCAAATCCCAGCTTGTGCCTGACCATCGCTTCGAGTGTGTCGCATTCTTCCTTCTCTAGACCTGGCGGGCACGGGACGGTATCGAGAGGCGCATACTTGACGCAGGCCTCGAACATGTTCAGAAACTGCTGACGGTCCCTGAGGTAGAGAAGCGGCTGATATCCCCATCCGCCTTCTTCGTACGGCATCTTGAACGGTTTGTTGGGCGGAACGGCGTTGACGAGGTCCCTGGATTCGAGGAGCGTCCACAGCTCTTTCGAAGGCCCGCTCGATTCATTGGTACCGTACGGTCTGTGCCAGTCATCGGCCCGGTAGACCATGTATCCCTCGAAATCCTGTTCGAGGGTGAACTGGTCCGGGATTATCTCGCTGAGATTATCCCACAGCACGGCCACGACTCCGTCGCCCGGAACGAGTCTCATGTGCGGCGGGACCGGAGCGGAGCTCACCACCCACTTGATGTGTTTTTCCTTCCCGTCGACCCCGGTCATAAAATACCTGATATCGGCATCCCATTTCTTGTAGCACCCTCGGTACTCAAGCAACCAGAGCTCGTTGGTGCAGTCGACGTTGACGTAGAAGGAATCCTTAGCCGGGATATCGACTATCCAGTCGGGCTGGTTGCATGGATCGACGTGAACATCGTCGAGAGGTCCCCAAAGGGCGGTTTCTCTTCCGTCTATCCCGGTCTCGGGATTCTGGTCGAAATCGGCATAGAGGCCCTGGTAGGCAGCGACCGCCGCAGCCGCGCTCTTCCTTATTCCTGGCATACCCTTGCCGGCGACGAAGGCAAAATTGAAATAGAACTCATCCCCCGGCTCGAACTCTCCCTCAACAGGGAACGAGAAAAGCACCCTGTAATCGCCAGGGACGAGTGTGTTTTCAGGTCGGTTCCATCCGCTCATGGCCTCGTAGCGCTGATAATCGTTCGTCGGTTCTCCACCGCTCTCGTATGGAAGCAGGCCCTTGAAAAAATGTACTCTTCTCGTTCCTACCTCAGCGAGCCAGCCGGGTCTCATGTCCAACAGGGCGACAGTCGGATGCTCGACGAGTGCGATTCCGAAGCAGCCCTGCGTGCTGCCTCCGTCACCATCGTCGTCCTGTACGTAGATCAGATTGACCCTGACCGGGATCTCGTATCCTCCCTTCTTGGCACACTCGACACCTTTCCACACGCCCACCACATCATCAAGGTAATAGCTTCCGTTCTGACGCGGACCCGCATCGAGATCTGCGTAGAGTCCTACATAAACACCCTGGAGGATGCTCTCTCCGATATTCTTGATCTTATAGCTGACACAGATGTAGTTTCCATGATACTCACCGCCCCACTGGTAAGTCTCCTGCCTGACAAGCAATCCTATGGGCTCATGCTCCGGGTAGATGGTGCGAGCGATGTCCTGGTCGTCGGTAAACCAGCAGGAGAACATCTGGGTGCCCTTGGCTGCGAAATCCTCATCGATTAACCCGTCGCCATCATCATCGATACCGTTCAGCCAGTCCTCGTCCACGCTGCCGTCCCCGTCGTCGTCCGGCCAGTTCGGCCAGCGGATTCCGCCCGGGTCCCCCTCGGCCGCCCTGTATATGATGTCCCGGGGATCGTTCGTCGGGTAGAACTCGGTCGCCGGGTAGCCGGTAGAGACGATCGGCTGACCGTCCTTGAGCGCTCCCACCCATATCCCGGCCGCGTAGAGGTACTCGACACCTGAGCCCGCCGGCCACTGGGCGGAAGGGGACTCCGCCATCGGGTAGCGGCTTCCCGGCATGGAACCGAAGAAGCCCCAGTTCGTAACGTTGATCTGAAGCTCGCCTACGTTGTGGACATAGGAGCCGTCGAGAGTGATTGTGCGGGCCGGACCCTGCAGCTTGTCTCCGGGCCACGGATCATGGCGTTTATCCTGAGCGCTTGAAAAAGAATGCAGGATGGCAATGACGAGACAGGTAGTTATCAATAGCAGTGCAGCTGAAGCGTTTCTGCCTGTCCCGCGACGTGGACGATGATAATTACGACTGGCGGACATTCGGAACTCCCATGCCGTTGTCCATGTGTCGTCTGATGTCGCGGGTTATATAAGTCCGGCTACCTGTATTATAGCAGAAAATCATCTCCAGGTAAATGAGGGCCATCGAATATCTTGAGAAAGCCTACGAGATGAAAAAAATGGTCTTTGACCCGCCTGATGGTCGACTACAGGCTCAAACCACTCCACGATGATCCGAGGTTCATGGATCTGGCAAGGCGAATCGGAGTGCGAGAGTGATCGGCTGATCACCTGACCAGCCGTACGCCATTCCCGTCGACAAATCCCTTCGCGATCTCCCACGCTTTATCTCTCGTTGTCACGTCCGGGTAGTCGGGTGTGCCGGCGATCCCCTTCGCCGCGAACATCCTCGCGACTTCGATGCGCACCTTGTGGGCCTCGACGGCAGATTCGCCGACGATGCGCAGGTATTCCTGCGGGGCGTGGAATCCCATACCGTTATTCGATGAGCAGTAGTCCCACTTGAACTGAGCGTGGCGCAGCGACTGACGGATGTCGTAGAGCTCCTGGTCGGTGGCGCCTGCCTGGACGGCTGCGGCGACATCGAAGTGTGCCCTCACGAGCGCGTCCTCGGCTGCCATCCTCGCGTTAAAGCATCTCGTCTGTATCTCCTCAACGCGGCTCTTGACCTCTTCCTCGGTCCAGCGGTGACAGACCGCGCAGCTGTTCGCGATGTTGAGGAGCGGAGACTGCGTGTGGTGGTCGCTGTGCTTCGCGCCGCCCTCGGCGACGTAAGGCATGTGGCAGTCTGCGCATGAGACACCGCGGAAATTATGGATACCCATCGAGTACATCTCGTAGTCGGGATGCTGCGACTTGATGATCGGAGTGCCCGATATGGGGTGGATCCAGTCGTGGAATGCGTACTCGTCGTAGTACTCGATCATGTCATCGACTGTCTTGCCCTTCTTCCACGGGAAGGTCAGGTAGGCATTCTTTCCCTCCGCCTCGTCGTTGAGGAAGTAGTACTCGACGTGGCACTGCGCGCATACGAGTGAGCGCATCTCCTGGTGGGTAGCGTCGTCGATATCCTTTCCCTCCGCAGCGAACGCTTCGCGCAGGGCGGGACGGGTGATGATAAGGCCCATCGTTTCGGGATCGTGGCAGTCACGGCATCCGATCGGGTTGACGATCTCATCCTTCAGGTCGTGGAAGTTCGAGGCATAGAACTCCTTGATTCCCATCTTCTCCATCATCCGCGGGACGTCGGGACTCTTGCATGTCCAGCATGTCGCCTCGTTGAAGGGCGTCTTGATCCTGTCGGTGTTCGTCACATCCTCGATCGCGTAGTAGTGGCCCCGCGCCTGGAGGTATTCCTTGCTGAACCCGTAGCCTGCGAAGAGGATCACCTGGAATGGATCGTCTTCGAGATAGTCACGCGGGTATGCGCCTCCGAACTTCGTCTCGGTATCGTCTATCTGTGTCTTCAGCCACGAGTCGTACTCGCGGGGGTAGTTCTCCCCGTAGACGGCGTTGTCCGTCTCCCACTCGTCGATCGGGATGACGGCGATCGCCGGCCGCTGCGATTCCCAGCGGTGCTCCATTATCGAGAAGCCGAGGATGCCGAGCAGTACGACCACGGCGGCAAGGAGTACGATTATCAGTGTTCCCGCCCAGAGGGGGAGCTTCGGGGTGGCTTTGTCGCTCATCGATTCGATCCCTTCGGTTTACGGTTGATGCCGGCGGGAGGCAGCTTCGGCCTCAGCACGGCGTCTGACGATGACAGGCTTTTCACGTGTATATGGATATTCGAATGACAGTCCCAGCATGTCCGCTCTTCGGTTCCGGCGAGCCGGATCATCGAGAACGAACTGCCGTGACATCGAAGACAGTTCTGTTGAATGACAGGTATTGCTTCATGCGATAGCTCGATGACCTGAGGTTCGGCGCCGGCGGTAAATATCGCCGAGTGTTTCATCCCGTCTGTCGCCTTGAACCGGTTCATCGCGATGATATTCTGATGTGGAAGGTGACAGTCGGTGCAGACGGCGACGGTGCCGTGGCTGCCACGCTGCCAGCTCGCGTAGGCGTCGGTCATCACGTGGCAGTTGGCGCAGGTCTCAGGTTCCTTGTTGAGGTACGACATCGCGCGCGAGGCGCGTATCAGCAGGCCGGCCATGCCGATAGAGATGCCGACGAGGACATATATCGCTACCTGCATGCCACGCGGCAGGCCTTCGAGTCTTATGAGTGTTCTGATGTAAGAGAGCATCATCGGGAACCAGTCTACACAGTGTGACTTACCGATTCAATGGGTAATTGTGTTGTTGTATATCGCTTTTGGGGTTATCTTTAGGGTAAGTGGCACTTCCCGAAATAAATACAATCCAGGCGGTGATGAAATGAACCTGATCACGGAAATGGGAGCGTTCGCATTCGCGAGCAGGCTGATGCGTCTCTCCGAGAGGCTCAAGTCTGAGGTCTCTACGGTTTATCATTCGTGCGGGATGGATTTCGATGACCACTGGTTTCTCGTCGGGTACATGCTCAAGGACCAGCAGAGCATGGCTGTGTCTGACATGGCCTCGCAGCTCGGAGTGGCGCGGCCGCGGATCACAAAGATGATAGAGGAAATGGTCACGCACGGACTCGTGAAGCTGGAGAGCGATTCGGCGGAGCCGGGGCAGAAGAGAGTCTATCTCACCGATGACGGTGAGGAGACCGTCATCGAGCTGAAGAAGGTCTGGCAGGCGGTCGGAGAGGCGACTCAGGAACTGATCTCGGAATCACACCCCGAGCTTCTCGAGGCGCTGACGAAGATGGAGGTAGGGCTCGATGACCGGTCACTCTTTGCGCGCGTATCATCCCGGATCAACAACTGCGTAGACAAGTTCGACGACGGGTAGGGTTTCGGCATCTTTCAACTTCAGTACAGTTACCCGGTTACAAATTAGTTCTTGCAAGAGGGCGTCCTTGCGAATACTGTCCCCCCAGTTTGTGTCGAAACGGGAGGTAGATGGGCCGGATCAGACTAGTCCTCGCGGATGGAACTTCGTTCAACGGTAAATCATTCGGTGCTCAAAAAGCCGTCAGCGGGGAAGTCGTTTTCAATACCGGCATGGTCGGCTATCCCGAAAGCCTCACAGATCCTTCATATCGCGGACAGATCCTCGTAATGACATATCCACTCGCCGGCAACTACGGCGTTCCAGGCGACGAAGCAGCCGACGGGATGCGTACGTACTTCGAATCGGCGCGCATCCAGGCGACCGGGCTCGTCGTAGCGGAGCATTCGACTGAGTACTCTCACTGGAACGCGGTGAAGTCACTCTCCGACTGGCTCGCGGAGGAGGGGATACCGGGGATAAGCGGTATCGACACGAGAGCGCTGACCAGGATACTGCGGGAACGCGGAACGGTGCCGGGGAAGATCGTACCGGATGACGAAACGGGTGCTGACATCCCGTTCGATGATCCCAATACCCGGAACCTCGTTGCCGAGGTGAGCGTCGACGAGCCGGTCCTCTACCAGCGCGGCCCGCGAAGGGTCGTACTTGTCGACTGCGGCACGAAGAACAATATCATCCGCTCATTTCTCAACAGAGACATCACGGTCCTCAGGGTGCCCTGGGACCATCCATTCGATAAAGAGGAGGCGGACGGATTCGTCCTCTCCAACGGCCCCGGTGATCCGAAGATGTGCAGGGAGACTATCTCACGGGCAAAGGAGCTGCTCGCAGGTGACAGGCCCGTTCTGGGGATATGCCTCGGCTCGCAGATCATGGCGCTTGCCGCCGGAGCAAACACCTACAAGCTGATGTACGGACACCGGAGCCAGAACCAGCCCTGCGTCGAGTCGGGCACGAAGCGTTGCCGGATCACCTCGCAGAACCACGGGTACGCTGTCGATACCCGGACCATCCCGCAGGACTGGCGCGAGTGGTTCGTCAACAGCAACGACGGGACAAACGAGGGGCTCGTGCACATCGCCAAGCCTTTCTTCGGTGTGCAGTTCCATCCCGAAGCGGCCCCGGGGCCTGACGATACCGACTTTATCTTCGACATGTTCGTGAGGGCGTTATGATCGCATCGCGTGGAAAACAGGTGAAGACGGCGCTGATACTCGGCTCGGGCGCGATCCGGATCGGCCAGGCTGGCGAGTTCGATTACTCGGGCAGCCAGGCGATCAAGGCACTGAAGGAAGAGGGCATCCGGACGATCCTTATCAATCCGAACATCGCCACTATCCAGACCTCCGAGCATCTGGCCGACGAGGTGTATTTCCTTCCCATCACGGCGGAGTTCGCCGAGAGGGTTATCGAGAAAGAGAAGCCAGACGGGATCCTGCTCGGGTTCGGCGGCCAGACTGCATTGAACGTAGGTGTCGAGCTTGCTGCCAGCGGGGCCCTCGAACGCCACGGGGTGCGGGTCCTGGGAACACCTGTCGAGGCGATACTCAACACCGAGGACCGCGACCTCTTTACGGGAAAACTCGAGGAGATCGGCCTGAAGACCCCTTATGGGAAGGCTGTCTCGAGCGTAGAAGAAGCTGTTGCGGCTGCCGGTGAGATCGGCTTCCCGGTGATGTGCCGGATAGCCTACGCACTCGGTGGACTCGGATCGGGGATCGCCCGTAACGAAAAGGAACTGACCCGCCTTGTCACGAAGGCTCTCTCGCACACCGACCAGGTCCTCGTCGAGGAGTACCTCAAGGGATGGAAAGAGATCGAGTACGAGGTCGTGCGCGACGAAGACGACAACTGCATCGTCGTCTGTACGATGGAGAACCTCGACCCGATGGGTATCCACACCGGTGAGAGTATCGTCGTCGCTCCGATGCAGACTCTCAGCGCCCGGGAGTATTTCAATCTCCGCGCTATCGCGATAAAGACGATCAGGCACCTCGGCATCGTCGGCGAATGCAACATCCAGTACGCGCTCGACCCCGGTTCTGAGGATTACCGGATCATCGAGGTCAACGCGAGGCTGAGCCGGAGCTCGGCGCTGGCGTCGAAGGCGACCGGTTATCCGCTCGCTGCCATTGCCGCGAAGCTCGCACTGGGGCGGAGCCTTATAGAGCTGGAGAACGCTGTTACGAAGAGCACCTCGGCATGCTTCGAGCCCGCGCTTGATTATATCGTCCTCAAGTTCCCCCGCTGGGACCTTCAGAAGTTCAAGAACGTCAGCGAGTCTTTAGGCTCTGAGATGAAATCGGTCGGCGAAGTCATGGCGATGGGGAGAAGCTTCGAGGAGGTCCTTCAGAAGGCGATCCGGATGCTCGACGTAGGGGTAAATGGACTCAGCGGGTTCGGGGACCTGTTCGACGACATAGACAGCGAGCTCGAGAAACCGACCGACAAGAGGCTCTTCGCTATAGCCGAAGCGATGCGGCGGGGCCGCTCTGTCGATGAGATAGCCGGGCTTACCGGGGTGGACCGGTGGTACCTTCACAAGATCCGCAAAATCGTCGATGTCGAGGGTGAGCTCTCCGGTGTTGTCATCAACGATATCACGGAGGATCTGCTCCGTACGGCCAAGCAGAAGGGGTTTTCGGACCTCCAGATCGCCGGACTGACCGGATGCTCCGAGGCGGAGGTCCGGGAGAAGAGAAAGAGCTTCTCGATAGAGCCGGTGATCAAGCAGATCGATACGCTGGCCGCCGAGTACCCCGCTCAGACGAATTATCTCTACCTCACATATAACGGCACCTCGGACGATATCGAACTTAAACAGAAGAACAGCGTGGCCGTGATCGGCGGCGGCCCGTACAGGATCGGGTCGTCTGTCGAGTTCGACTGGTGCTGCGTCAACTCGATACTAACACTGGCCGACCTCGGATATAAAACGGTGATGATCAACTGCAATCCCGAGACGGTCAGCACCGACTACGATATCTGTGACAGGCTCTACTTCGAGGAGCTGACGTTCGAGAGGGTCCTCGACATCTGCGAGAAGGAATCGCCGGCAGGTGTGATCGTATCGATGGGAGGTCAGATCCCCAACAATATGGCGTCGGCTCTGTCCGATGCCGGAGTGGCCGTGTGCGGCACCTCGCCTGTCGACATCAACAGGGCGGAGAACAGGCATGTCTTCTCGAAGCTGCTCGACGAGCTCGGTATCGTTCAGCCTCCGTGGAAGGAGCTCACCAGACTCGATGAAGTCGAGGAGTTTGCCGAGAGGATCGGTTACCCCGTTCTGATACGGCCGAGCTTTGTGCTCAGCGGCGCCGCGATGTCTGTCGCGCTGAACAGTGCAGAGCTGAAGGAGTACCTCGAGAAGGCATCGGATATTAACAGGGACCACCCCGTGGTGATCACGAAGTTCATATCGGGGGCGAAGGAGATCGACATCGACGCGGTCGGGATGGAGGGCGAGCTCTACTGCTACGCGATATCGGAGCATGTCGAGAATGCAGGCGTTCACTCCGGTGACGCGACGCTCGTTCTGCCGCCTCAGCGGACGTACCTCGAGACGATGAGGAAGATCAAGACGATCGCCCGCAAGATCGCCCGCGCCCTGAATATCACCGGCCCGTTCAACATACAGTTCCTCGCGGTGAACAACGATGTGAGCGTGATCGAGTGCAACCTGCGAGCATCGAGGTCGTTCCCCTTCGTATCGAAGGTGTTCAGGATGAACTTCATCGATCTCGCGACGAGGATAATCATGGGAGAGAGGCTGCCGAAGATCGACAGGTCGTCGTTCGACCTCGACTATGTCGGCGTCAAGGCCCCGCAGTTCTCGTTCACGAGGTTAAAGGGTTCCGATCCCGTCCTCGACGTCGAGATGACCTCGACCGGGGAGGTCGCCTGCCTCGGCGACGATTTCAACGAGGCATTCCTCAAGAGCCTGCTTTCGGTCGGATTCAGGATACCGGAGAGATCGGTGCTCGTGTCCGCGGGGCCGATCGACACGAAGGCCTATATGCTCAGCAGCGTCAAGGTGTTCGCCGACGCGGGGCTGAAGCTGTACGCTACCCGCGGTACTGCCGAGTTCCTCGCTGATAACGGAATCGAGGCGGAGATACTGCGCTGGCCCCTGTCGAAGAAGAAGCCGGGAGCGATCGAATATATCGCCGCCGGGAAGATAGACCTCGTCATCAACATCCCGAAGAACAACGAGCGCGACGAGCTCGACAACGATTACCTCATCCGGCGGGCGGCGGTCGATTTCGATGTTCCGCTGATAACCAACCGGCAGCTGGCGAAACGGTTCGCGGAGGCTCTGAGCAGCGGGGCAATGTCAAAACTCAAGGTAAAGAGCTGGCGCGAGTACGTCTAAATGCCTGCTACTTCAACGCATCACTGAGTGTCGCGCTCATCGATGCGGGGAAGGCCACGATCACGATACGCTTCAGGGCCAGAACGTTATCGATACCCCAGGGGCATTTCTGAATAACCGTCAGTATCACACCTACAACGATCAAAGAAAATATGTACGTCGCCGCCACGCGTTTCAGGTACTCGAACGCGTGACCTTTGAAATTGAAGCGATAGAAATTGAAATAAACGAATGAGGAGATAAACAGGATCGATATGATTCCCAGAAGAGCGACATTCCTGACCGCCAGCTCTTCTCCGAGTCTCCATGTCTCTTCAGTGAATGCCAGCGGGATCGCGAGAATAGTGGCCCCTATGATGACCTGAAGCAGATCGCGCGGTCGAAATTCGATCATGAAGGGCTTCAGGACATAATTCAGGACTTTACCAGTACTGTCCTTGACCGGAATGACCTTATGCAGATAGCCGCCTATCCGTTTGACCGCGGGTTTTTGTTCATCCATTTCGCCCTCTCCTTATCTGGCCTCTGAAATTATCGAGCAGGACCATAGTAATTGTATTCCGGACGCTTAATCGAGGGAAATCTGGTAATCCGCAGCCGGCCGGTATTTGAATATACAGGCGCCCCGTTTTGTATGTAGAATGAGTACATACTTCATTCAAACACTAAGGAGGCGCCATGTTTTATTTTATCGGAGCGGCGGTCCTGTTCCTTTTCCTTATCGGGATCAGGATAGTCAGGCCGACCCACAGGGCTCTCGTCGAGAGGCTCGGAAAGTACAACCGTTTCGCGCATCCGGGATTCCACTGGGTATTCCCCATGATCGATCGGATGATCAAGATCAACGTCACCGAGCAGATGGTCGACGCACAGCCACAGGAGATCATCACCAACGACAACCTCAACGCACGCGTCGACGCTCAGGTCTACTTCAAGGTCAAGAACAATGAAGACAGCGTGAAGAGCTCGCAGTACAACGTCAACGACTACAAGTACCAGATCGTCAACCTCGCCCGTACTACATTGCGTAACATCATCGGTACATTGACGCTCAAGTCAGCTAACAGTGAGCGCGACAAGATCAACGGCGAACTGCTCACAACGCTGGCAAACGAGACGCAGAACTGGGGAATGCAGATCGTTCGTACCGAGCTCAAGGAGATCGATCCGCCGCAGGATGTCCAGGAGACGATGAACAAGGTCGTCAAGGCAGAGAACGAGAAGATCGCGGCGCTCGATTACGCCAACGCCGTGGAGCGTCAGGCGGATGGAACAAAACGTTCCGAGATCAAGAAGGCCGAGGGCATCAGGCAGGCTCGGATCCTGGCAGCCGAGGGAGAGGCCGAGGCGATCAGGCTCGTCAACGAGGCGGCTAACAAGTACTTCATCGGGAACGCGCAGATCCTGAAGAAACTCGAGACTGTGGAAAACTCGCTGAAGAACAACTCGAAGATCGTAGTTCCCGCCGACTCCGAGCTGGTCAATGTTATCGGCGAGCTTGGCGGCGTTGTGCCGGTAGGCAGCAGAGGTGGAGCGAAGGCGGACGGATAACAGCCGTATTTCGTTGAAAACAGGTCATTTATCATGCAGGGGGCGACATTCGCCTCCTGTTTTTTGTGTCTCTCTGACATGGTGGTCCGATTAACGTTGCAATCCGTTCAGACTGTGCTAAAAATACAGAACGTTCAGAAAGGATTGAAACATGATGACAGATGAGCACAAGAATTTCATCGAGACCTGGGGTTCGATGGGGGTGCTGTGGGGGATCAACAGGTCGATGGCGAGGATCCACGCCTTCGTCATGCTCTGCGAGGAGCCGGTCCACCTCGATACGGTATCCGAGGGACTCAACATAAGCCGCAGCAACGCGAGCATGTCGCTCAAGGAGCTTCGAAACTGGGGAGTGATCCACCGCGTGCATATCTCCGGGGACAGGCGCGACTTCTATATCGCCGAGCCCGATATCTGGAAGATGCTTTTCAGTATCGCGAGGGTGCGCAAAGAGCGCGAGTTCGACCCGGCACTCGAGGCGCTTCGCGGAATGCTTTCCGACGGTGGGCTGCCGAAGGGGAGCGGGGTCTATACCAGGATGAACGATCTCGAGAAGTCGTGCAGCAAGTTCGACCGGATAATGATGAAGGCGCTGGGGAACGAGAAAAGGAGCAGAGTGATGCTTGACCTGCTTGCTGTCTACAAGGACTAGGCATCACCCTGCTGCCCCACCGTAATCTCAGTTATTTTGTCTTTTCCGATATGTCCACCTGGCCGCCATCATAATGTCCGCGCAGCATCGTCGGGACCCCGTCGTCGCCGACTACTACCTCGAGCCTGAAGTACTCTATATCATCGAAACAGAAAAGAGTCTCCGATATCGGATACATCCTGTACTTCGGCCGCTCGTCGCGCTGGTAGTACAGAGCGCCGTCCTCGAAGAGGATGTTGCGGGGACCGTACTTGCCGACATAGCTCATCAATGTCTTCTCGTCGATCTCGAACGGGTCACGGATCGCATCGAGACGGTTGAGCTCCCAGGCAAGGCCTTCCTTCAGCTGCGGGGTCTCGGCTTCTTCGTGGAGTTTCTTGAGTGCCTCATACGTGGCCACTTCGAGCGCTTCCTCCTGCGGGACCTTGATATCCGGTTCGACTCCGGTGCCTTCCCAGTTGGTCATCGTTATCGGGTTCACGGCGCGGCCGAACGGGAGGCCCAGCTTGACTCCCAGGTCGGGGAATACAACGCGCTTCAAAGGATGTGCCCCTCCTCCTGTAGTCTCGCCTATGATCGTTGCCCGCTCGAGGTTCTTCATGTTGTAGGTGAATTCCTCGGCAGCCGAGAAGGTCCGCCTGGCAGTGAGGATGTAGAGTGGCACATCAGTAAGCTTTTTCCCTTCTACATGCGATTGTGTCCAGAACTGCTTCAGTGTGTCGGTCTCGCGGATGTAGAAGTTGTTGAGGTGCGTCGACTCCTCGAAGAAATAACTCGATATGAGCTGGATCATCGAAGGAGAGCCGCCGCCGTTTTCGCGAAGATCGATGATCACAGAATTGCAATTCGCGAGGAAATTCATCGCTGCTACCGCCGCATCGCCGCCGTATTCGGCATCTTCAAAGCCATTTAACTTCAGGTACCCTATGTTGTTCGAGAGTATTTCCACCTTCTCGAACCCGAAATTCGAGTATGCCATCTCGGCGATGCGCATCGCCTTGTCATCTTCAGTGGGCTCGTCCTGCCGCGCGATGCGGATCTCGTCCTCCGTGGCGGGTAAGATCCAGAGATGCCGGTCCTTGCTGATCTCCTCCATGTCTTCTGTGAGCTGCCTGGTGAAGGCATCCAGAGATGTGCTGTCGTCGTACTTACCCTTCTTGAGGTTCTTCTTCAGGGCCTTGCCCATCTTCTCGGCCGTATCGGCGAAGATGTATGTCTTGTCCAGGTGAAACTGGACGCTGTCGATGATCGCCGCCTTCGCGTCCCTGTCGAGCTCGATCGCTTCGGCGCGGGAGGGAAGGAGTGCGAGGAATGTCGCGCCGAGCAGCGCTGCCGCCAGCAAAGTTATTATCAGTGCTGTTCTCATCGTGTGCGAATGACTGGCCTCTGTATTCATCTCCTGTTCCTTTCTCCTATACGTTCACTGAGACTGCTTTCGTCGAATGCGTCCTCGATACCGGCGAGGCCGGAGAGGAAATCGACGCCAGTTGAATTGACTACATCTGTCGTTATATCGCTTACGTTCTGCCACAGAGGCTCGAGTGCTTTGACTGTCTCCCTGCCTTTTTCGGTCAGCGAGATACGGCGCCGCCTGCCGTCCTCTGCGTCTCTCTCATATGTGATAAGGCCCTTGCCGTGCATACCTGCCACCATCTGGCTTATAGCGGGGCGGGATACACTTAGTTTATCGGCCATCTCGGAGGCGGTTATCCCGTCACGCTGCGAGAGTATCCACGCGGCGAGGAACCAGCTGTCGTTGAAGTCGATTCCCCGGTCGCGGTAGACCTTCGATGCCTCCGCCTTGAGGCGCTCGGCGAGCATCTTCATGCGGCTCGCCAGGGCAAAGATCCCGAGTTCTCTCACTGTATCCATCGAAATGACCTCTTTCAGCTAATTAGTTAAGCCCTTAACCATATATACTTATCTATACGCATGCGGGTGCCCAGTGTTCCAGGAAAAAATGTGATGTATTGATAATTAACGAGTTACATCAGCCTGAAGGTGTATGCGATCTCCCTGAGCTGGTCGTGGAACTCGTTGAACTGGGCCAGGATAATATCCAGATTACGTTAATGCTGCGGATTGCGAAGCTATTCCGCAATGAAAGGATATTTACCATCCCTGGTGATGGTAAAATACCTGTCGCATATAAAAGAAGCCACTCCCGGCGCCGGGAGTGGCTTTCATATTTCTTCGCTGAGACGGGATATTTGCGAATCCCGAAATTTTGCGAATCACCGCATGATCCGATTAACTCTCCAGGCTCTTCTTCATGTACTTCCCGATCTCTTTCTCGATCGAGCCGGGCATCTTCATGTTCTTCATGAATGCGGTCGTGCCGGCGTCCTCGAAGTAGACCTTCATGCGGTACATCGCATCGATCATCGCCACCCTGATCTTTCCCATCTCATCCTGGTATACGACGATTTCGAGCGGGAAGGCACCAGCATGCGAGAGGCCGGGGCACGCCAGTTCCTTGCGCTGCTCATTCTGGCCGCCCTTGACGATCTGGAATGACTTGGTGTCCATCGGCGAACCGGAAAGGCCGACGATGAATACGTTGTGAGCGGGCATATGGACCTGGTAGACGAGCTGGAGGCCCCACGTCTTGGTCTTCTCTTTGAAGCCGAGACCGATAGCCAAGCCGACTGCCGAGACAGAGCCTTTACTGACCTGGTACTTCTGGTTAACGAGCTTCTTGAAGTCTCCACCGGCGACGACGCCCATCGTCTTGCCGATCTTCCCTTCGGTACGGAACTCGCCGTACTGTGCGCTGCTCGGGGTGCCCTTTACGGCAGACTGTATCATCGCGCTGAGATCCTCGACATGCTTTGCCGAGATCTCATTGTAGTCGGTGTCGTTCATCAGGACCGTACGGTTTAGCGATCTGGCATTGACGATGGATACGTGCGTTCCCTCTTCATCCTGGAAGATGTTGACGCGATCGAGAGCGGCGTAGGGGCCGGTCTGGACATCGGCGCCGACTATAACGTCAGCGTACTTTGCGTCGAGCAGCACGATGACTCTGGACTTGAAGTCACAGTTATTCGGATCGCCTGAATCTGTCGTACCGGAAACACTCCAACCGTTGTTTATCGCTGCTTTGCCGATAGCGTCAGAGATCTCATCGATCGTGCCCTCGGCCTGGCGGACGACGTACTGGAAGATGCCGTAGGTCTCACCATCGATCGCTTTTCCCGGGTGGGGCAGCGAGAGGAGAGCGAGCATCAGGACGGCGGCCATGATCATGTGTGGTTTACGAACGTTCATCGATATTCTCCTTTAAACGGCTAGAAAGAAAAGCCTATTCCGAACTCCCACTGGTCCATCTCGAGCTCGATCGTCTGCTGTCCAGGCATCTCGAGCGGGTTGGGACCGCTGACCGAGTTGCTGAACGCGCGGGTCACGACGAATGAAAGCTCCTTGTCGAATCCGACGTCCTTGCTGACGCCGAAAGACAGGTGCTGCTCCACGACTCCAGGCGCGAGGATGTTGAAAAGGACCTCACTCTCAGGTATCGGCTGTCCGCCGTAAGAGTAACCTCCCCTGAACATCCAGCCGCCGTTGGTCATGTACCAGGCACCGGTCTTGAAAATTATCATATCCTCCCAGCCGAATCCAGCGCCGTTATCGTTTCCGAGTTGGGCTTCCTGGAGATTTGGGAGGAGGGGGTTGGCGATCGACTTCACCTGGCTGTACAGGATCTGCTCAACGTCAAACGCGATACCCATACCGGGGAATCCGACCGCGACGCCTGCTGTCCAGTTCGCCGGTATGTCGAATCCGCCCTGCTCGGCGAAGAGGCCCGCATAGTTCTTGAGTTTGTCCATGTAGGTCGGTGACTGATATGCCGCACCGATGGAGAGGAAGCCGAGGTATTCACCGAGATAACCGACTCTTACGCCGTAACCTACGGAACTGCTGCTGCCGTTGTTTGTAAGCTGATCCGGCGCTGATGAGAAGCCCATCTCGCCGAACGCCTGCAGGCCCTTTGCCTCGAATCCCTGCCAGGCGAATATCGGAGTGATCCCGATTCCGTGGCTGTCCGCTATGAGAACCGAGAATGTCGGGGCGACGAAGAGTTGCATCAGGTTGACTCCGGTCGGTGTCGTCTCGCCGAACATACCGCCCGGATCGAATGTTGCCGTGGGATAATCGGTGTTCATCCCGCCGTTGCCGTAAACGGCAAGGCCGAGGGCTATTGTTTCTTCATCATTGAGGAGCCAGTTGGCTGATATGGTAGGTACGTAAAAGACCGGTGAATCGCTCTCATATGTCCCGGGGGCGAGGCCGAAGGTCCCTGAGACCATCGAAGGGTCGCCCGTCACCGTGTACTTGCGGCTGGGATTGAAGATAGAGAGTGACAGGTCATACTTCTTACCGATGAATGCCATGCCGCCGGGGTTGGTGGCCGCTGCCATCGGAGAGAGGTAGAGAGCCGCGCCGGTGCCGGCGAGAGCCTTATACTTCACGCCGTAACCATGTGAGAAATAGCCGTTTGTGGCGGCTGCCGGAGTCGCGATCGCGCCCAGCAGGATCACCAGCATGGCTGCCCTGACGATGGAATTGAACTTCACGAGGAAACCCCCCTGAAAAAGTGAAAGATCCAGTCAAATGAATACCTGACTTAATATATCGGAATAATAGTACCGGAATGATTATAAATCAACCGATTTGTGGCTGGCACAGAGCGGGATTCCAGTGCATATTTATATCAGGTAAGCAGAGCTTCTTTTTCTTACATCTGAATCCCCGCCTGACCCACCGGGTTCTACTTTCCGGTGTGCCTGCCTTTGTGCCGGCTGCCGGACACACATCTTTCTTCCATGGGGGGTACCGGCCATGCGCTCTCTGATTTCCCTCACTATCATCCTGGTCCTGATTCTTGTCCTGCCTGCGGGTTATGTGCTTGCAAGGGAGGATGGACCTCTGGCAACAGACGGCAATCGGGATAATTTCGGAATCATCGTTCTTGACGGCTCGGGGGTCCACGATATTGGGGAACTCCTTCTCCATACGGGGAACTGGGGTATCTTCGGATCGTACCCGAGTGCAAGTTATCCCTTTTCGCAGTACCCTTCGGCAGAATGGCCGGCTGGAAGCGGAGTGGAACATCTGTTTATCTCCGGTCTCTGGATCGGAGCGAGAAAGTCAGGCATGATCGGCGTCTCGACTTCTGCGTTCGAGAGAGAGTTCATGCCGACAGATGATCCGATCGATATCATCTACAATTCTTACGAAGGAGCCCCGGGTGGGATAAGGCTTCCGTCACCCGGAGCTGATGACGACGGCGACGGCATGATCGACGAGGACTGGCTCGACGGCCACGACAACGACGGTGACGGTATGATCGATGAGGACTTTGCCGGCATATCGCCGCAGATGTTCAGTTCGTGGTACTCGGACAACATGCCGGGTATAGGCGACATCTATCCCGATCATGATCCTCTCGATATCATCGTGAGGCAGGAGACATATCAGTGGGACGACGATCTTTACGACGATTTCGTCGGATCGAAGTTCACTGTCACCAATGTCGGAGATGAAGTCCTCGAGGACATCTACTTCGGACTGTTTGTCGACGCCGATGTGGGGCGCAGGAGCAATGGTGAATACTGGGAGGACGACGCCTGCGGATACTATCGCGGGCCGGCCGACACAGAGTTCGGGACAAGTGAAGTAAACATCGCCTATGCGTACGATGCGGATGGAGACGGAGGACAGACTACAAGTTACTACGGGGCAATGATCCTCGGGCATCTCGTGGATCCCCTCGGAATGGTTGCGCCGGTACGGGCAGGGATAAATTCATTCCAGATCTTCACTGGAGATCAGCCGTTCGAGAACGGCGGCGATCCGACAAATGACTTCCAGCGATACGAACTGATGTCGAGGCAGCAGATCGACAGGAATGACAATGGGCCGCGCGATATCCGCTTCCTGTGCAATACGGGGCCGTTCGAAGTGCTGAATCCCGGGGAATCACTCGTCTTCCACGTCGGAGTGGTCGCGGGCGACGGATTCGAAGGAATGCTCGAGAATGCCGCCTACTGCAAGCACCTCTTTGACGGCATCATGTTCGAATATGACGGCGAGGAGATGCAGGCGCACTGGATGCTCGAGGGGCCTCCTGTTGTAGCCGGAACCCTGGATATCAAGCCCGGCACATGCAAGAATCCGTTCAACATCAAGAACTTCGAATTTCTCATGAGCGGGAATCCGAATGCTGGCGGCAAGATGCCCGT
>CAYWGA010000053.1:0-24469 GCA_964457905.1 uncultured bacterium
GTAAATGCCGCTCGGTACGAGAGATCCGCTCGCATTTCTTCCATTCCATTCAATAAGGTGGCGCCCTGCAGCTTTCATCTCATTCACCGGCGTTCCGACCAGACGTCCCGACACGTCATAGATGTCGATCCGGACATGACCCGAGGCTGTCATATCAAAGATGAGCGTTGTCACCGGATTAAACGGGTTCGGATAGTTCTGGAGAAGCGCCGTAGCGTTCGGCAAGAACGGCGCTTCGAACTCCTCTTCCGCGACAACTCCGGTCTTCACGTTCGAAAGATCCCGAAGGTCGATCTCCTCAATTCTAATCCGCGGCGCGCTCCCGGCATCGCTTCGGACCACGAGACGCACCACCTCTCCAGAGCGTGTCATCGGCGCATCGACGCCGAGCGCAGCCGCCGAGATGTCGATTGAATTGGGAACGCAGGGCATGAGCCCGAAGAACAATCCGGATGCCCCTGAGAAGAGTGCCCCCCGCTCAACACGCTCGAGCGTTCCGTCTTTGACGGTGGCGACAAGATGAATGCCCTTCAACGTCGAGGCCTCGTTTACAAGGATGATCGAGATAGAACCGTCATCATTCGGGGCAGACTTGAACGCAACGAGTTCCTCGAGGTTCTCGACTGCATGATCAGTTACAGCTAACGCTTCAAATCCCTCTGGCTCGACCGCGTCGTAGTTCATCGATAATATCATCATGTCCTCGAAATCGATCACATTGTCCGGCTCAGGAATGCCGAAGCGCGACCAGTCATCGGTAGGGCCGAAGTCGGCCTCGTTGATCCAACCCAGGCCGTCCTGGATCGCGCCGAACGCATTCGAGAAGAGCACGAGATCGGCCATGGTTACATATCCATCGTACTCCGTAGCGATGTCGCCGAGCCAGTAGTTCGTCGAGCGGTCGGCCGCTCCGGCGTCGAAGATAGAGTAGTTGCCGGCCATGTCGTACGAGAACGCCGCGTAGTAGTAGATGTTGCGCGCCCCGATCGGATCGTTATACGCTTCAAGGCCTGTCTGTGTTACCGGGTCACCATCAGTCTCACTGGCCGGATATTCCGGAGCATCCGGCCCTGGCGTTCCGTACTGCGGATAATCGTCCCAGACCATACAGCGTATCTCGACACCAGCGAAGGTCACATCCCCGCTCGGATTAGCCCAGGTCAGGTGCACCTGCTCGTGACCCGGCATAGCCAGGAAGGCGGTCGGCGGCGCCGGCGATTCCGTATCCTTGAAGAACTGCCAGCTGTACGTGTCGGGTGTGCCCTCGCCGTTCCAGTTCCCTGCGTCGTCCTTCACGCGGAAGAAGATCGTGTGGGACCCCTCCGAGAGACCGGCGAATCCGGGGAGCTCCCAGTCGTCGCTGTCCCACGATATTGCATCGATCCCGCTGAAGATCGTTGTCCACGCAGCGCCGTTGTAGTTGTACTCGGCCAGATCGAGGTTGAGGTTGTCGTCGAAGCCGAAGTTCGACAATACGGGCGTCGCGTTATACCAGCCGCCCTCAGACTCCACGATCGGTTCCATCGTCGGCATTGTGCAGTCCACCTGCACCTGGCTGTCGCCTGCAACCACCTCCAGTGGAGTGTTGTCCGGATCCCGAACCTGGAGCGAAGTGATAGCGACAGTGCTGTTCCCCGACGCAACAGGCGTGAAAATCACCGAAAATAACTCTCCCGATCCGATTGCTCCCGTATCCCCGCCGAGAATCGCGCAGTTCACGACATAGACGCCATCACCGTTGTCCACCACATCGAAGAATGTTCCTCCCACGTCGCTTAAAAACGTACCCTCGGTAAAGTCTCCCCCAGGGGTCGGATCGACGATCGTGATGACAGCAGAGTCGATCGAGAATGTTATATCGACGCCGCGAACTTCCTTGGCGCTGGCATCGATGTAGAACGTGTATCCGACCGATGTCGAACAGTTTATAAGATCGTAATCCGGAATTACGCTGACGTCGACAGGGCCGTTCGGTTCGATATGTACACCTGTCAGCACCGGCGAAAGGCCTTCGGGGCTATCGTTGAAAGTCGTGCGGTACTGGAAGTAGTTCTCCGGCGTGGACTGCACGAAGTCTCCGTTAGCGATCGTGAGCCAGTCTTCCCATAGCGAGCCGTCGGCGCTTGTCCGCGTCTCGAAGCTTAGGGCATCGCCGACCGAGCGCGGATTGGCCGTCGCCATGCCTACCTGGTAGGACGTCCAGCCGGTGGTTTCGCCCCCACCGGTGTAGAGACAGTACCACTTACCCTGATGATAATGAATCGCACCCCTCAGTACTTTGACATCGTCCCACGCACCCGGCGAGCCGATGTCCAGGTCGATGGATTCCGTGCGATGGAATGGCCCGGACGGGTCGGTCGCCCAAGCGAGGCCGGCTCTCCAGCCGACGTTGTCTATGGAACCGGAGTAGCGCATGAAGTAGACGCTGCCGAATCTGATGACACTAGGATTGGATACTAATCCGCCGTCCCATTCCCCCGGATCGGGATTCGGCGACAGAGCCACTCCGAGCTTCGTCCAGAGGCCGCCGGCCTCCGGGCCGAGAGGAAAGAGGGCTGCCGTGGTGGTTGACACGCCGATCTGCTCGGAGCAGCCGCCGCAGTCCTTCTCTCCCATGTAGTAGAGGTAGTATGTATCGCCCTCCTTCACGATGAATGGTTCGGCAACACGATAATCGTCCCATTCGCCTGGATCTCCCATCTCCAGAACGATCTGACCTCGCGTCCAGGGGCCGGTCGGTGCCGGCGCGGTCGCGTAGGCAATTCGCTGGCGGGAATCGCTGCTGAGAGCCACATCGTAGAAGAGGTAATAAGTGCCCCCCTCCTTGAAGAGGTGAGGCGAGAAGACAAAGTTCTCGCCCGGGATAGGTGCCAGCACGGGATTGGACTCGTAGTCTGTCCAGTTGAAGAGCTCCGTATCAGTGGTATAGGCGAGGCATATCGACTGACCGGGGCCACCGCTCGAGTAACAGAACCAGTATTTACCGTCGTACTGGATAGGCTGCTGGAGGGGATCCTCGATATCGACGAGCATGTTCTCAACCAGTGCCGGACCCGCCAGGATCGGATTGCCCGCATACTTGGTCCAGCTCTCCCACGGATGCGGAACAGCCGCTACCTCATCCCATGTTAACTGACTGAATTCCGAGACAAGGAGCTCGAGAACATCCGAAGTGTAGGTGCCCGAGGAATAATACTCCGAGCTCGACGTGCCGAGGCGAACGTAGTCGACGTGCATCTCGGCCAGACCGCTCGATGATCCGCGCGAAAATGCCATGGGTCTTATCCTCTGGGACGAGGCGTTACGCGTATCGGCCTTCAGCTCGCCGATCCAGCCGCCATCCCTGAAAACCTGGGTGGCGAGGTCGGGATCGTTGAAATCGACGTCAAAGCGGAAGGTGTACCACTGCCCGGTATCCGTCGGGATATCTATCGACGCGTTTACGGGGTAATCGATCCCCGTTTCGCCTTCCCTGTAGAACGATGTTATCCTATCGCTGAATATATCGACGCGGAATCCGATATCGGTCCTGAGCAGATCGAGTCTGCAGCATGCTCCGGTCGGTTGGGTTACAAACGGGTCGGACGTGCCGCTCGGATCCAAAGCGTCTATGAAGAGCCGGTACTCGACGCTGCATTTGTCTGGAATGGAAACGTCCGTCCTGTGTGCCAGCCCGTAGGAGCCGCTCGGAGCGCTGATGAACTGGGCAGCGAGATGGATCTGACCGCTCGGGCTCTCCTCGGCGATGTTCCCTGACTCGTTCGCGGCATATGACCAGCCGCTGATCGCATCGTCGTCGAAAGTCCAGCTGAAGATGGCGTATGAGTCGAGAAAAATCTCGGGATATGCCTCGCTCCCAAGAAGCGTCGTCTGAAAGAAGTCGCCTGGCGTAAAATCGGTGTATGTCGTGTGGTGCAGCTCTGTGGCGCGTAGTGGTGTACCCGCGGCGGCAAGCGCCAGAGCGGAGAGAATCACGGCGCAACAGAGCCTGATTGATTTACGTCTCACCTTTCCCCTCCTTTAAAAATCAGTGTACATCGTTTATATCATAAGCCTTCCTTCCTGGAGCGACTTACCGTATCAATACCATCCTTCTCGTTTCATGAAAGGGCCCTGCCTTCATGCTCAAGAAGTAGACGCCCGACGACACGGTCCGTCCTTCGTCGTTTTTCCCGTTCCATTTGATCTCGTGATACCCCGGATCGAAGACCCGGTCGGTGAGGATGGAAACGATCGCCCCCTGTAGATTGTAAACGGCGAGGTGAACGGGACGGCGCTTGTCCACGCTGAAGCTAATGACGGTCTCGGGATTGAACGGGTTGGGATAGGGTGAGTAAATTCTCAGCGCGCTCGGCGTATCGTTCTCGCCCGTGGTCGATCCAGGGACATACCCCAATGATACGCTGAAAAGCACTGGCGAAAGTTCCTCGGGGCTCTCGTTGAAAGTCGCGCGGTACTGGAATAACCTCGCCGGAGAGGACGGCACTATTCCGCCGTTCGACACGGCCAGCCAGTCGCTCCAAACCGAGCCGTTTGCGCTGGTCCGCGTCTCGAAGATAAGGGCATCGCCGACATAGCGCACGTTCGCCGTCGCTATGCCTGCCTGGTAGGACGTCCAGCCGGAGGTCTCGCCCCCACCGGTGTAGAGACAGTACCACTGACCTTGATGATAATGAATCGCACCCCTCATTACTTTGACATCGTCCCACGCACCCGGCGAGCCGATGTCCAGGTCGATGGATTCCGTGCGATGGAATGGCCCGGACGGGTCGGTCGCCCAAGCGAGGCCGGCTCTCCAGCCGACGTTGTCTATGGAACCGGAGTAGCGCATGAAGTAGACGCTGCCGAATCTGATGACACTAGGATTGGATACTAATCCGCCGTCCCATTCCCCCGGATCGGGATTCGGCGACAGAGCCACTCCGAGCTTCGTCCAGAGGCCGCCGGCCTCCGGGCCGAGAGGAAAGAGGGCTGCCGTGGTGGTTGACACGCCGATCTGCTCGGAGCAGCCGCCGCAGTCCTTCTCTCCCATGTAGTAGAGGTAGTATGTATCGCCCTCCTTCACGATGAATGGTTCGGCAACACGATAATCGTCCCATTCGCCTGGATCTCCCATCTCCAGAACGATCTGACCTCGCGTCCAGGGGCCGGTCGGTGCCGGCGCGGTCGCGTAGGCAATTCGCTGGCGGGAATCGCTGCTGAGAGCCACATCGTAGAAGAGGTAATAAGTGCTCCCATCCTTGAAGAGGTGAGGTGAGAAGACAAAGTTCTCGCCCGTGATAGGTGCCAGCACTGGATTGGACTCGTAGTCTGTCCAGCTTAAGAGCTCCGGATCAGTGGTATAGGCGAGGCATATCGACTGACCGGGGCCACCGCTTGAGTAGCAGAGCCAGTACCTGCCATCGTACTGGAGAGGCTGCTGGAAGGGATCCTCGATATTGACGAGCATGTTCTCCACCAGCGCCGGACCCGCCAGGATCGGATTGCCCGCATACTTGGTCCAGTTCTCCCACGGATATGGTGAGGACGGCACCTCGCCCCACGTGAAGGTGCTGAGCAATCCGGCGTTGAGATCGAGCACCTCGGAGGTATAGGTCCCGGTGCTGTAGAGGGCGGTGTCTATAAATCCCACGCGTACCCTGTCAACATGGCACTCGGCCGTCCCGCTATCGCTTACGCGAGAATAGGCGAGGGGACGTATCTTGGCCTCGACGACTGTGTTCCTCGTATCCGCATAGAGCTCTCCTACCCACACATCGTCCTGATAGACCTGCACGGGCAGGCCGGGCTCTGTGAAATCGCAGTCTAGCCGTATCGTGTACCACTGGCCGAGGTTCGTGGTGACATCGACGTACGCGTTCACCGGGTAATCTGCGCCCGTAGTCCCTTCGCGGTGGAACGAGGCCATCCGGTCCCTGAATATATCCATCCTGAATCCCAGGTCGTTTCTCAGGATGTCTAGCCTGCAGGATGCCCCTGTCGGCTGCTCTACCAGGGGATCGGCCACTCCGCTCGAGTCGATCGCGTCGAAACAGATAAGGAACTCGATGCTGCACACGTCGGGTATCGCCGCGTCGGACCGTTCCGCGTAAGCCCACGAGCCGCTCGGCAAGCTGCCGAACTGCGCCAGCAGGTGGATCTGACCGCTCGGGCTCTCCTCGGCGATGCTCCCTGACTCGTTAAAGTCGTATGTCCAGCCCTCGATGTCATCGTCGTCGAAATTCCAACTGAAAAAGGTGTAGCTGCCGAGGCCGATCTCGGGATTTTCCTCAGTCCCACCCAGAACCGTCTGGAAGAAACTCCCGGGCGCGAAATCCGACTGTGTCAAGTGATTGAGCTCATCCGCTCCGGCGGTAGCCGCTGGTACGGTACAGAGAAGCACGGCTAGCGCCGCTTTCCAAATCCATGCCTCAATTTCCTTAAACATTGCATTCCCCTCCTTTATTCAATTACTTCACCACTACCTTAACAGCACCGCCCTTCGAACGGCGCTATAGTCGTTCGCCTCCATGCGGAGAAAGTATACGCCCGAAGAAACGGCCCTACCCTCGCTGTTCCTTCCGTCCCAAGCCACCTCGTGATGACCCGCATCAAAGATCCTATCGGCAATGCACGAGACGCTCGCCCCCATCACGTCATAGACCGTCAGGTTCACCGGCATTCTACGATCCAGAGTAAATCCAATGACGGTCTGCGGATTGAAGGGATTGGGATAGGGCCGGTGCATCCGCACGACCAGTGGGATCTCCTCGCTTCCGGTAGTTGTTCCGCTCGTGTAGCCGAGATGCGCGGACGTAAGCGTCGGAGCAGTATCATGTTCATTAAGACTAAAGCTGACCCGGTACTGGAAGTACCTACCGGGAGGTGACTGCACTAGTCCGCCGTTCGACAAGGCCAGCCATTTGCTCCAAACCGAGCCGTTGGCGCTGGTCCGCGTCTCGACGAGCAGGGCACTGCCGACATAGCGAATGTTCGCCGTTGCCATACCTCCTTGATAGTTCAACCAGTTCCCGCTCTCGCTGCTTCCGGTGTATGGGCTGTACCATTTCCCATTGTGATAATGTATCGCGCCGCGCACGAGTTTGTCATCGTCCCAGGAACCCGGCGGGCCGCGGTAGATTTCCGGGCTGTCGGGCCTGTGCCACGGCCCGTAAGGATTGGTCGCCCAGGCGCAGCCTAGCTCCCAGTGCTCGTTCGCGTAGCTTCCCGTGTACCGCATGAAAAAGGTATGACCCAACTTGATAACACTCGGGTCGGCCGTAAGTCCCCGGTCCCACCCCTCGGGATCGGGGTCATGCGGCAGCACGAGGCCGTGCTTTGTCCAGAGGCCACCCGGCTCCGGCCCCAATGGAAAGAGCGAATCCGGCGTTGTCGCCAGTCCGATCTGCTCGGCACATCCGCTGCAGCCGTGATCCCCCATGTAGTACATGAAATAAGTGTCGCCATCCTTTACGACGAACGGCTCGGTTACCCGCAGGTCGTCCCACTCGCCGGGGGCACCGAGATCGAGTATTATCGATCCTCGCGTCCAGGGGCCGGTCGGTGCAGGCGCGGTCGCGTAGGCAATCCGCTGGTGGTGATCGGCGGAGAGCTGAACGTCGAAGACCATGTAGTAGACGTCTCCAAGCAGGAAGATATTCGGCGAGAAGACATAGTCCTCACCAGCCTCGTATGAGATTACTGGATTGGACTCGTAGTCTGTCCAGTTGAAGAGCTCCGGATCAGTGGTATAGGCGAGGCATATCGACTGACCGGGGCCACCGCTTGAGTAGCAGAGCCAGTACCTGCCATCGTACTGGAGAGGCTGCTGGAAGGGATCCTCGATATTGACGAGCATGTTCTCCACCAGCGCCGGACCCGCCAGGATCGGATTGCCCGCATACTTGGTCCAGTTCTCCCACGGATATGGTGAGGACGGCACCTCGCCCCACGTGAAGGTGCTGAGCAATCCGGCGTTGAGATCGAGCACCTCGGAGGTATAGGTCCCGGTGCTGTAGAGGGCGGTGTCTATAAATCCCACGCGTACCCTGTCAACATGGCACTCGGCCGTCCCGCTATCGCTTACGCGAGAATAGGCGAGGGGACGTATCTTGGCCTCGACGACTGTGTTCCTCGTATCCGCATAGAGCTCTCCTACCCACACATCGTCCTGATAGACCTGCACGGGCAGGCCGGGCTCTGTGAAATCGCAGTCTAGCCGTATCGTGTACCACTGGCCGAGGTTCGTGGTGACATCGACGTACGCGTTCACCGGGTAATCTGCGCCCGTAGTCCCTTCGCGGTGGAACGAGGCCATCCGGTCCCTGAATATATCCATCCTGAATCCCAGGTCGTTTCTCAGGATGTCTAGCCTGCAGGATGCCCCTGTCGGCTGCTCTACCAGGGGATCGGCCACTCCGCTCGAGTCGATCGCGTCGAAACAGATAAGGAACTCGATGCTGCACACGTCGGGTA
Source organism: uncultured bacterium (assembly GCA_964457905.1). GTDB lineage: Bacteria > Krumholzibacteriota > Krumholzibacteriia > Krumholzibacteriales > Krumholzibacteriaceae > JAUWCL01. Next base: position 8,455 of record CAYWGA010000053.1, read on the forward strand.
TCGCCGCGTCGGACCGTTCCGCGTAAGCCCACGAGCCGCTCGGCAAGCTGCCGAACTGCGCCAGCAGGTGGATCTGACCGCTCGGGCTCTCCTCGGCGATGCTCCCTGACTCGTTAAAGTCGTATGTCCAGCCCTCGATGTCATCGTCGTCGAAATTCCAACTGAAAAAGGTGTAGCTGCCGAGGCCGATCTCGGGATTTTCCTCAGTCCCACCCAGAACCGTCTGGAAGAAACTCCCGGGCGCGAAATCCGACTGTGTCACGTGATCGAGCTTATCCGCGGCCAATGAGGGCAGGGCGCTGATGAAGAGAAAAATAATCAAGACATTTGAAAACCGCCAGCCGTAACGATGCAGGAATTTCACTCGATACTCCTTTACGGATTGCGCAGCAATCCCCAAAATCTACAAACTCCGATTACCCTTACATACGGCGCTACCTGAGCAGCACCATCTTCCTCGGGATCTGCAGCTTCCCTCATTCGAACCTCATTTTTATATGTTTAAGAGCCGACACATTATAGCAGAAATATTGCCGCTATGTCACGTGGTTTCCTATGCCGCAAGAAGGCCTCGCTAAGGTGAAGGCGCGCTTACCGATAGGATAATAGCTCTGCTTAAAGCGGAAGGCTGGAGAGTGAACCACAAGAGAGCGGAACGTATATAGCGCAAAGAGGGCCTCAGGCTGCTGACAATAATAGAGCAATTGGTATGTTGACATATTGCTACAGTATTGCCGTGAAAATACTCGATACGATTCGGCACAGTGATTATTAATAAAGTAGTTAAGTGTTACGCCGCCAGGGAATCGAAACCCGAACCTACTGATTAAGAGACCGTTGTCTAACTGTGCTTTATATTAACGACCTTGCCACGTTTTGGGAGCAGGAAGTCGCTGGTTCGAATCCAGTCACCCCAACCATCCAGATAGGAATACTCAAGTAACAATTGTTCTGTTCAATTCCCTTCTAATACGTTTACAGTTGACCAGGAAAGAAACCGTGAATCGTGACTTGCAGCGACCCCTTTTGTGGGGATATGGGGAAATACCAAAAGAATAGAGAAATAATTATGAGCGAGCATTACAAAGCCGTAACAAATCAATTGGAAAAAGTACCTATGGGCCAAAAGATCGCATTTGGGATCGGCATGCTTGCAAACCAGATGTTCCCTGCCGCATTGGGAATCTTTATGGTCGTATTGGTTAAAGACCTTGGTTTTCCTCCTCTTCTCTGGGGGCTTGCCTTTTTCTTGCCGAGAATCTTTGATGCACTCACTGACCCGATTATGGGTTTCATTTCAGATAACACGAAATCGCGCTGGGGCAGGCGCCGCCAGTATGTCCTTCTGGGCGCTGTCGTGATGGGGATCAGCTATATCCTTATGTGGCAGCTTCACAAAGAAAACAGTCTTACATACAATTTTGTCTACTTCATGAGCTTTTCATTCTTGTTTTATCTGGGGTTAACCATCTTCAGCGTTCCGTACGTGGCGATGGGCTATGAAATGAGCAGCGATTTCCATGAGCGCACCAGGATAATGGCTGTCGCGCAATGGATCGGTCAATGGGCCTGGGTCATCAGTCCCTGGTTCTGGGTAATCATCTATAAGCCCGAATGGTTTGTTTCCCCGGCTGCCGGATGCAGGCAGCTTTCTGTCTGGGTGGGTTTGATCTGTATGGGATTTGCCATCGTTCCTGCGCTTTTCATTAAAAGCAGATCTACAATAGACGCGGATCATTTGCAGGATTTGAGCAGAAAGAATATCAAGATAAATGTAGCAAAATTCTTCAAAGGTTTTGTCGATGCATTTAATAATATCGAATTCAGGAGACTTTGCGTTTCCACTTTTTTCATTTTTAATTCATTTAATACCATAGCTGCGTTTTCATTTTTCATTATTGTCTATCATCTGTTCGGGGGAGATGCCGGGTCAGCAGGAGTCTGGCCCACTCTGTTTGGAAGTATTGGTGCTTTAGCCACGACATTTTTAGTTATCCCGATCGTATCCAGGGTTTCACAAAAGATCGGCAAGAAAAAGACATTCATTATTTCGCAATCGATTTCCATTATCGGATATATATTATTCTGGTTTCTCTTTATTCCTGGCAAACCGTATCTGTTCATCATCGCTCTTCCTTTCTTCTCGTTTGGAATCGGCGGACTCTTTACCTTGATGATGTCCATGACTGCGGATGTCTGCGACCTGGATGAATTGAACACAGGCCAGCGCAGGGAAGGTGTCTTTGGAGCGATATTCTGGTGGATGGTAAAATTCGGATTTGCTATCGCAGGACTACTGAGCGGTTTGATAATGACAATCGTGCATTTTACTCCTGATGCACCCATTCAACCCGAAGGAGCAATCACCGGCATGAGGATTTTCTATTCAGTTTTACCGATTGCCGGAACTATCGCTGCGATTCTGGTGATGTGGAACTATGATCTGTCAGAGGAAAGAGCGAACAAGATCCGAAAAGAACTGGAAGAACGTCATCGCGTCGACGGCAACGCTTGAGAAAAAGTGGTGCGGGGGTTTCTGCGTTGTCGAAGAGAAGAGCTTTGACTCGATATATCGCTCACCCAGTCCATTCGCCTGGTCCGTATTCTCCATTCAACGTATATGTATTCCTCGAAACTGGTGCCGACGGAGCATTCGCTGTCGAGTACAAGCTGACTGTCCCTGCGGGGCACTTCTCCACGGTGCAGGTGGTGAATCCGGTAGTTTCGGGAGCAACTATCGGCGTATGGTATGGAAGTCCCGGTATCAGCGCGCCATTCACCAGTTGTCAGTCAGACCTGTTCTGGGTCGTCAATCTGACCATGATGTCGCCGGATACGAACCCCGGACATTACGCAGCTGTGCTTAACGATGATTCCCAGTTCATGGGAGTGGCGATTTGTCCAGATCCGCGCCCGTTACGTGACGCATCGCTCATGAACTGGTTCATGTTCAATGATACCTGTGCACCGGCAACAGAAGAATCAAGCTGGGGAGCTTTCAAATCCCTCTATCGGTAGATAGCGGCCCAGGTGACCTTATACGCCCTAAAGCCGGAGTTTCAATCCTTGACCGAAGGCATGCCTTTGCGTATATTATGGAATAACAGTACGATTATTCCAATTATGTATTCAGGGAGGCTCGAATGAAAGGCATTCTCAGGTTATCAGAAGCCGCTTCGATGGGGTATCACGCCCTTGCCGTTCTTGCCGGCAGTCCGGGCAAGTATATGACGGCTGGGGAGATATCAAGGGTGATCTCAGGCTCCGAGGCGCATCTGGCCAAGGTGATGCGAAGACTCGTACGAGCCGGGCTTATCTCTTCGACAAGAGGACCAGGCGGAGGATTCAAGATCGTTAAGCGGGCCTCCGATATATCCCTTCTCGATATCTACGAGGCGATCGAGGGCAAATTCCAGGTTGGTGACTGTATGCTCGACGATCCATGCTGTGAGGAGAAGAACTGCATCATGAGTTCGCTTATCAGCTCGGTCAACCTCGAGGTACTTGAATTTTTCAGGTCGAGGAAGCTCTCAGATTTCGCCGAGTCATGCAAGCTGGGCAAGGAAACCTGCTGAGGTGACTCGTCACATCCCTATAGATCCGAGTGGCGCCACGAGGCGTATCCCGGCAATTATTTTGTCCATTGCGTTTCTGCTGCTTTCTTCCGTGGTTTTCAGCGGGACCGATGAGCAGAAGGAACTGGCCGAGAACGCCGGGGAAGTATTCGCCGGAGATGCGGTCCTCGGCAGCGATCCGACTCTCGAGGATTACCTCGCCTACGCTTCACAGAAAAACCCCGGCCTCAGGGCCGCGTACCACGGCTGGACGAGCAGGCTTGAACGAGTTCCTTCGGTCTCGAGCCTTCCCGAGCCGGTATTCTCATACATGTATTACGTTGAGGGTGTCGAGACGAGGGTCGGGCCGCAGAGGCAGAAGTTCAGCCTGAGGCAGGCATTCCCCTGGTTCGGGACACTCGGCGCGCGTGAATCTGTCGCCGAACAGGAGGCCTGGGCGGCCTATCGCCTTTTCCAGGAGGAGAAACTGAGGCTCGCCTACCGGGTGAGGAAGGCATACAGCGAGTACTATCTCCTCGGAAGGCATATCGAGATAGGGCGGTCGACGCTCGAGCTTCTCAAAAGCTGGGAATCGATCAGCAGGACAAGATTCGAGACGGGGCAGAGCGGCCGAAGCGACCTCGTGAGGATAGAGATCGAGATAGCGAGGGTCACCGACGCTCTTCGCACCCTGGAGGATTCGAAGTCATCCGCCGCGGAAGATATGAGAAACGCGCTCGGCGCGCCGGGCGGGACAGAGATCTCTTTTCCCGGCGAGATGCCCGAGCCGGCGGTCATCGACCCCGACACTGTGATGGCGGCGGTGCTCAGCGGCAACCCGTCGATACTTGCGATCGATCACATGATCATTCGCGAGGAAAACGCGCTCAGACTCGCCGGCAAGTCTTCGTGGCCCGACTTCTCGCTCGGGCTGGACTACATTGATACCGGGCCGGCCCTGGATCCGGAGATGCCGGACAGCGGCAAGGATCCCTGGATGGTCAGCCTCAGCGTGAAGCTTCCGATCTGGTTCGGGAAGAACAGCGCCCTGAAGGAAGAGGCCAGGGCAAAGATCGAGATGAACAGGTATGAAAAGAAGGATACGGAGGGGGATCTGAGGGCGAGGGTGGAGAAGGTACTGGTCGATTACAGGGACGCCACTTCGAAGACGGAGCTCTTCGCCGGCAGCCTGATCCCCAAGGCCGAAGAATCTCTCGCCATAACGCTTACGGAGTATGAAGGAGGCGACGCCGATTTCCTGCACGTGCTCGATGCGCAGCGGCTTCTCCTCGATCTGAGGCTTGAAATGGAGGAGGCGCTGGTCAAACAGGAGATCAGGGCCGCCGAACTCGAGATGCTGGCTGGAAGAGCATTCCGGCCGGTCAATTGAAGGAGGACGAGATGAAGTCGATTTTCACGATTCTTATGGTAGCATTGATTGCCGTTATGGTGGCTGTGCCGGCGATGAGTGCCGACGAGGAAAAAAAGGCAGAGACTAAAACAGAACTCCCCGAGGGATTCAATGCCCAGACTACCTGTCCCGTGATGGGCGGGAAGATTACATCTGATTCGTACCTGGACTACCAGGGTCAGAGGATCTATTTCTGCTGCGCAGGATGCGAAGGTTCCCTGCTGAAGGATCCAGACAAGTTTTTCGAGCAGGCGGCAAAGGACAAGATCATGTTCGAGAACGTCCAGACGACCTGCCCCGTCACCGGGAACCCTATAGACAAGAAATTCTTCACATACTACAAGGGCCGCGGGATATACTTCTGCTGCGCTAACTGCATCGAGAAGTTCAACGCCGACCCCGAGATGTATCTAAAGAAGATGAGAGAGGCTGAGGAGAAGGCTCACGAGGACCACGAGGATCACGAGGGTCACGATCACGACGGCCACGATCACGGAAACTGACAAAAAGGACAATAAGATGTCTGGACGAACGCGCACAATCGTTATCATCGCCCTGGCAGCAGTGGCGTTTATCGCGGGATTCCTTATCCGCGGCGGAGGCGACAGCCCTCCCGCGGATGGCGGATCCGTGCAGGCTGTCGCGGAGGTCTGGACCTGTTCGATGCATCCGCAGATCAGGCTGCCCGAAGCGGGCAAGTGCCCGATCTGCTTTATGGACTTGATCCCGGTCAATCAGGGAGCGGGTGAGGATCTCGGGGACAGGCAGCTCGCTATGAGCGAGTCCGCGGTAAAGCTCGCCGAGATCGAGACAGTGCCCGCCGAGCGCAGGCCGGCGGAAGCTGTGCTCCGCACAGTCGGCAGTGTTGGCTTCGATGAGACGCGCATGTCGGAGATCACGGCCTGGGTGCCGGGACGTATCGAAAAGCTCCTTGTCAATTTTACCGGAGCGACGGTGCACCGCGGTGACCCGCTCGCAGAGATATACTCGCCACTCCTCGTCAGCGTCCAGGAGGAACTTGTTCAGGCAAAGCGGGTCTTTGACGCTGCTTCGGATGGGGGCAGTTCCGCGCTTTCTACACTGAACGCCGCTCGCGAGAAGCTCCGGCAGTACGGGCTGACTCCGGCCCAGATCTCAGCCGTCGAGAAGGACGGCACCGTCAGCAGGCAGATCGTGACATACGCTCCTTCATCGGGGGTCGTTGTCGATCTGGCCGTGAGGGAGGGGCAGTACGTCAAGACCGGCAGCACACTGATGAGGATCGCGGACCTTTCGAAGGTATGGGTGACGCTCAGGGCCTTCCAGAGCGACCTGCCGTTGATAGAGGCCGGGCAGGAGGTCAGGTTTTCGACCACTGCTCTTCCCGGAGAGACATTTTTCGGAGAAGTCGTTTTCGTCGACCCGGTCCTCGATCCGAAGACCAGGACTGCCGGTGTAAGGGCCGTCGCCTCGAACGAGGAAGGCAGCCTGAGGCCCGACATGTTCGTAAGCGGGGAGATACTTGTTCCCATCAGCGAAGAGGGCGGAGATCCGCTGGTGATACCCGCGACCGCGCCGATGCTTACCGGGAAGAGGGCCGTAGTATATGTACGGCTTCCGGGGAACGCCGGGCCGGTCTTCGAGGGAAGGGACGTCGTTCTCGGCCCGAGAGTGGGTGACAGCTATGTCGTCCTGTCGGGACTCGAGGAAGGCGAACTGGTCGTCGTCAACGGCGCCTTCAAGATCGACAGCGAGCTGCAGATAAGGGCTCAACCCTCGATGATGAATCCGGAAGGCGGCGCGCCGGCGCCGGTGCACGATCACGGCGGACACGAGTCGCAGCCATCCCGCGTTCAGGCTGAGGGACCCGGCAGCGAGAAGCCTTTCGGCCACATCACTTCAGGCTCGGTCATGCTGAAGGAACTCGAACCTGTTTACGACGCCTACTTCGATGTCCAGATGGCGCTTGCAGATGATGATCACGCGAAGGCTGTCACTGCCTACAAGGCGCTCGAAAAGAAGACAGGCGATGTCGACATGACTGTTTTCAAGCATCCCGTTCACGACTTCTGGATGGAGACATCGGCGAAGATCGTGAAGTACTCCGCTGAAGGCGGGAAGTCGAAGGATATCGAAGGTGCGAGAGATTCGTTCTATCATCTTTCAAAATCTGTCATCGAGCTTCAGGACCGGATCGGGCACTCGAAGGGAGACTTCTTCCTCACATTCTGCCCGATGGCCCGCGACAACACGGGGGCGTTCTGGATCCAGGAGATCGATACGGTATACAATTCTTTCTATGGAGCGATGATGCTGCGCTGCGGATCGATCGAGAAGAAACTCCCTTCAGCGAGTGGTGAGTGACACGGATGCAGGCAGGCGGACCACACGATAAGCGACCTTCCCCGCTCGACAAGGTGATCAGGTTCTCGCTTGAGAACAAGCTCGTCGTCCTTATCGTCATGCTCGCCGTGATCCTGTGGGGCGTTATGGTCGCTCCCTTCGACTGGCAGTTCGATCTTCTTCCCCGCAACCCGGTTCCTGTCGATGCCATACCCGATATCGGTGAGAACCAGCAGATAGTATTTACAAAATGGATGGGGCGTTCGCCCCGCGATATAGAGGATCAGGTCACATATCCGCTGACCGTCTCCCTCCTCGGGATTCCCGGGGTCAAGACGATACGGAGTTACTCCTATTTCGGATTCTCGACCGTCTACGTGATATTCGAGGATGACGTCGAGTTCTACTGGTCGCGCTCGAGAGTACTCGAGAAGCTCGCATCGCTTGCGCCCGGCACATTGCCGACCGACGCCAGCCCGACGCTGGGCCCTGACGCTACTGCCCTGGGGCAGGTCTTCTGGTACACACTCGAGGGGTACAGCGAGGACGGCAAACCGTCCGGAGGCTGGGACCTCGACGAGCTGCGATCGGTGCAGGACTGGAACGTGCGGTACGCGCTCATGTCGGCCGACGGCATTGCCGAGGTCGCCTCTATCGGCGGGTTCGTCCGCGAGTACCAGGTCGATGTCGATCCCGACGCGATGTTTGCCTACGGGATCGGACTCGGACAGGTTTACGACGCTGTCCGGATGTCGAACGTAGATACCGGAGCGCGGACCATTGAGATCAACCGGGTCGAGTATGTAATCCGGGGGCTGGGATTCATCAAGAACACAGGCGATCTCGAGAACACTGTGATCGTTGAACGAGGCGGAGTGCCCATTCGTGTGGGCGACATAGCTTCGGTCGCGATCGGGCCGGCGGCAAGGCGCGGTGCGCTCGACAAGGGTGGCGCTGAAGCGGTGGGCGGCGTTGTTGTCGTGCGGTATGGCGAGAATCCTCTCTCGGCGATAAAGAACGTAAAAGCGAAGATCGCCGAGATAGCGCCGGGGCTTCCGAAGAAGACCCTCCCCGACGGAACCGTCTCACAGGTCAGGATCGTCCCCTTCTACGACAGGACGGGGCTGATTTATGAGACGCTCGGGACACTCAACACAGCGCTGATAGACGAGATCCTCGTTACGATCATCGTAGTGCTCGTGATGGTGATGAACCTGCGAGCAGCGCTCCTCATATCGGGGCTCCTTCCGATAACTGTCCTCGCCGTATTCATCGCGATGAAGAGTTTCGGTGTCGACGCCAACATCGTCGCCCTCTCGGGCATCGCGATCGCGATCGGAACGATAGTCGACATGGGGATAGTGATCACCGAAAACATCATGCGGCATCTCGCCGCGGCCGGGCCGGAGGAGTCTCGTCTAGAGGTCATATACAGGGCGGCTTCCGAGGTCGGAAGCGCCGTGCTGACAGCGATCGCGACTACTGTGATATCCTTCCTGCCGGTATTCACGATGACGGCCGCCGAAGGGAAGCTCTTCAAGCCTCTCGCGTGGACGAAGACATTTGCTCTCATAGCTTCAGTGTTCGTGGCGCTCGTGATGATACCGCCCGCGGCGCATATGATCCTGCGCGGCGAGAGGAGCCGTAAGGAAAAGCGGAGCTACTGGCTCGGCCTGGTATTGATCGGGGTGTCGGTTATCATCGCTTCGATCGGGCTGAAGCTCGTCGCGGCTACCCATCTCGTGATAGGAATCTGGCTGCTTCTCGGGCATTATCTGCCGGAAAAGATCCGAGAAAGAATTTCGAGTCACTGGACGCATATCACGATAGGCGCAGTTGTTATTCTCCTTACCCGGCACTGGAGACCGCTCGGGTACGACAGTCATTACATTCTCAGTCTGCTTTTCGTCGCCGGCCTGATCGGCGGGCTGCTGATCCTCTTCAAGCTCTTCTACAGGGTCTACGAACCGGCGCTTAGGTGGTGTCTCTCGCACAGGAGGCTCTTCCTCTCAATAGCCGTAGCGCTCGTCCTGCTCGGAGGATTCGTCTGGAAGGGATTCGATTATTTTGCCGGCTTCATGCCGAGGCCGGTGCGCGCTTCGTCTCCATATGTGGCTCTCAACCATGCTTTCCCCGGCCTGGGCAAGGAGTTCATGCCGTCTCTCGATGAGGGTTCGTTCCTCTATATGCCTACAACGATGCCGCATGCTTCTATAGGCGAAGCTCTCGACGTGCTCCGTAAACAGGACATGTCCTTCACCGCCATCCCGGAAATAGAGTCGGTCGTCGGAAAGATCGGCCGCGCCGACACACCTCTCGATCCAGCTCCGCTATCGATGATCGAGACCGTCATCAATTACAAGCCGGAATATGTCACTGACGCTTCCGGTCATGTAATGCGATTCCGATACGACAACAGTAACAAGGTTTTCATCCGCGGCGATGACGGGAAGCTGATTCCTGACAAGCGCGGCAAGCCGTTCAGAAACTGGCGCGATCATATAAGGACAGCCGATGACATATGGGACGAGATCGTCAAAGCGGGCGCTATCACCGGCACCACATCGGCCCCGAAGCTTCAGCCGATAGAGACGCGCATAGTCATGCTCCAGTCGGGTATGCGCGCCCCGATGGGAGTAAAGGTCCGCGGGCCCGATCTCGATACGATCGACAAGGTCGCTCTCGAGATAGAACGCCTCCTCAAGCAGGTGCCGCAGATCGAACCTGCTGCCGTACTTGCCGACAGGATCGTCGGGAAGCCATATCTCGAGATCGTCATCGACCGTGAGAAGATCGCACGGTATGGCCTTCACATGAGAACGGTCCAGGATGTTATCGAGGTCGCAATCGGCGGAAAGACAGTGACGACGACGGTCGAGGGCAGGGAGCGCTATCCCGTCCGCATCCGTTACCCGCGCGAACTGCGAGGCGACATGGACGCGCTCGGACGTATTCTCGTTCCAGCGCCCGGCGGCGCCCAGGTCCCGCTTGCCGAGCTCGCTGAGGTGAGATTCATCCGCGGCCCGATGGTGATCAAGTCGGAGGATACCTTCCTCACCGGTTACGTGATATTCGACGGAAGGGACGGGTACGGAGAGGTGGAGGTCGTCGAGGCGGCCCGCTCATGGCTGCAGTCGCGTGTCGAGAACGGTGAACTGGAGGTCCCCGCCGGTGTGAGCTGGGCCTTCGCAGGGAGCTGGGAGAACCAGGTCCGCTCCGAGAAGAAGCTTGCCGTGGTCCTTCCGATGGCGCTGCTGGCGATTTTCCTGATCCTCTATCTCCAGTTTCGCAGAGTGTCCACCACGTTAATGGTATTCTCGGGGATATTCGTCGCTTGGGCAGGTGGATTCATCATGCTCTGGCTTTACGGCAGGGGATGGTTCCTCGATTTCTCTATCTTCGGCGTAGATATGCGCGAGTTGTTCAATATAAGGCCGTACAATCTCTCCGTGGCGGTCTGGGTAGGATTCCTCGCCCTCTTCGGGATAGCGAGCGATGACGGCGTACTTATGTCGACCTACCTCGAACAGACCTTCGCGAAAAAGAAGCCGGGCAGCACCGGCGAGGTCCGCGACGCGGTCGTGATGGCTGCGATGCGGCGCGTGAGACCGGCCCTGATGACGTCGGCGACGACGATCCTCGCCCTGATTCCCATACTGACTTCTACCGGCAAGGGCGCCGATATAATGGTCCCGATGGCGATTCCCTCCTTCGGCGGGATGACCGTCGTGATGATCTCGGTATTTCTTGTCCCCGTCCTCTACAGCATCATGGCCGAGCGGCGACTCTCGAAATCCACCAGTATATGATGGACAGGGATCGTTAATGTCTTGACGGGATTCCTGCGTTCTTTTTAAGTTCGCAGCGTACCTTATTCATGATTCCAATAGAAAAGTTATAAAAGTCGATGAAGCAAAGATGGTGGGGCAGACCCGCCGGAAAGAGGAGGAATGTCATTATGAAGAGGATAGCGATACTCGTGATCTTTGTCGCCCTGTTCGTATCCAGCGTCTCACAGGCGGGAGAGTGGTACGAGAGGATAAAGCTCGGAGGAGATTTCCGGGACCGATACGACGGCATCCAGGATGAAGCGAAGGATTTCAACAGGCACAGGAACCGCATTCGTGCGAGACTGTCGATCACTGCTGACATCTCTGAAGAATTCACATTTATAAGTCGGCTCGCGACGGGGATAAACGATCCTGCCTCGACCAACAGGACCCTGACCGATGCTTTCACAAGCAAGGGATTCTGGCTCGACCTGGCGTACTTCGATTACCAGCCCCTGAGAGCCGAGGCCCTACACGTCTACGGCGGAAAGATGAAGAACTCATACTACAAGCCGGCCCAAAACCAGCTCGTATGGGACAATGACGTTACTCCAGAGGGCCTTGCCGTGAATTTTGACAGGAATGCCAGTCATAAGATGTCGTATTTTCTCGCCGGATCCTGGTATTCGGTCATGGAGAACAATGGCAATCCGGATATCTACATGCTCGGGGCGCAGGGTGGTCTTAAGATCAGGAGCACGGAAAAGACCCATGTTCTTTTTGGCGCGAGCTACTACGGTTATGAGAACCTCAAGGGTTCTGCAGCCTGGTTTAAAGAGGCATTCTTCGGCAACTCCTCGGTCGATGATGATGGCACTGACGTTTACGCCACCGATTACAGGATCGCCGAGGGATTCGGTGAATTCGGGTTCAGGACCGGCCGGGTGTCCTGGACCGTTTTCGGAAGCTACGTCAACAACACAGCGGCGGACAGCCTGAACACCGGCTATCTCGCCGGTCTGGGCCTGAAAAGTGGTAAAGGCAAGGGAGCCTGGAAACTCGATGGTTTTTATAAGTGGGTAGAGGCGGATGCCGTGGTCGGCCTCTTCGCCGATTCCGATTTCGGCGGCGGCACAACAGATGTCAAGGGATTCGCTGTCATGGGAGGCTATTCTGTCGCCGACAAGGTCGAACTTGGCACCTCGCTCTTTATAAACCAGAGAGGTATCGAGAACGGGACAGATTTCACCCGGCTATTCATCGACCTGAGCCTGAAGTTCTAGTATAGGAAAAGATCCACTCCCGTCAGCGAAGCAGCACGATCTTCCTGACGGCAGTCATGTCCTCCGACTTCATCCTGACGAAATAAAGACCTGAAGCGGCCGTGTGGCCAGCGTCGGTCGCTCCACTCCAGACTGCTTCGTGATGGCCGGCGGAATAATGTCCTGCAGTGATGGTCCGGATCCTTCTTCCTGCCGCGTCATAGATCGCCATCTCGACATGGCCGGCCTTTTCCAGCGAGAATGGTATCGTCGTCGCCGGATTGAACGGATTGGGATAGTTCGCTCCAAGTGTTATTGCCGTGGGAAGCTCAGCTGACGAAAAAGCCGGTTCGCTGAAGCAGATCTGGAAGGGGGGCAGCCCCGTACTTTTTGGCGATGATGTAATAAGTGTGTCGACCGATGTGTCCCATATCCATATTCCTGGCGCAGTAGAGGTCTGGTCGGCGACGAAGAGCTCGCCGTCGGGGGAGATCTCGATGTCGTTAAGCACCCAGCCCGGGGGCGAGTAAATCGGCGGCCCGGCCGTTCCAGCCGACGGATCGAAGGGAATAATATCTGTCGTGAATGACGGCGTCGCCAGGATGATGTATCCCTTATCGGCCGACAGAATCTCGAACTCGTTTATGTCGCCGCCCGTTGCCGCTTCGGTGATCATGAATCCCTGCGAGGTCATCGTTACGGGGTCGATTTTTTCGATTCCTCCATCGGTCACTCCCCAGAGCCCCGCGCATGCGACGAGTATCGTGTACCCGTCGGAATCGAATTTCAGGTCGGTGAAAGGATTCGATGCAGTGAGCGGAATCGCCTGGGTGCCGGGAGTGCCCGGGTCGACATCTATCAGGGAGTCGGCCGCTGCATCGATGACAGCGATGTAGCTGTCCCCGACAGGCATCCAGTAATTATTCCGGTCGATCCTCTGTATCGACACGAAGAGGATGCCGTCTTTCATGATCATGTGGTCCATCTCGCAGAGTCCGTCGCCGTCGGCGAACTGTGAGAGATCTATCGTTCCGAGGTGCACCCCGGTCGCCGGGTTCATGATGAGCAGTTCGTTCGAATTGTATCTCGAGACGAAGATCTTGTCAGGTGAGACGAAGGCGATGTCCTTCGGGTTCGTCCCGTTACCCACAGAATGCTGGGACAGGGTCGAGAAATCATCTTCCGGGTCGAGTATCTGTATGTTGTCCGCACCCACCCGGTTGATAACGTATACCAGTCCGCCGTGCCATCTCGCCACCGCGTCGCTGTGTATCGGGGCGACGCAGTTATCGGACGTATAGTTTCCGTCGAGCCAGATGACCGATGCGCAGCCTGACGAGTAGTCAGTAGTTGTTATAAACGCGAACTCCGCCGCGCCAGCGCCGGAAGAGAGGATCATGACGGCGGTGATCATGATGATCATTCCGAAGATCATCATGGGAGTGGTGTCGTGCCCGATGTTCATCTGCGGTTCTCCTGTCATTCTCAGTTGCTGTATCCGATAGTCGCGAAGAGCGTCCTGCCCGGCAGGGGGAAGCCGCTCACGTCGTATATCCTCTGGTCGCTGAGGTTGCGTCCCTCGAGCGACAGCGAGATCCCGTGCACCGGCGAGCGGAGCACGAGGATAAGGTCATGTATCTTTCTCTCTCCCGACGGGACGAGGTTCGCCCTGTCGAGATAGTTGCTTCCCATGTAATGGAACTCCCAGGTAACGCTCCATCTCCGGCGGAACAGCTCTGTGCTCAGCGAGGCCTCGTCTCTGGGTCTCCCGGGTAGCTCGTTCCCGTTGTAGTAGGGGATGGGGCTCGTGTCGCGCGAGTCGAGACGGGTGTAGTTGAGTGAAAGCCTCAGCATGTTCGCCACGATCCCGGAGGTGGAGAACTCGAATCCCCGGATCGTCGCCGACCCGATATTCCTCGGCTTGACCGTGTACTGCGAGTTCTGGAAGAAGAGGATCAGTCCCTCCATTTCGCTGTTGAGATAGACCGCCTCGAAACGGGGGCGGCTGATCTTCCACAGCTGCTGTCCGGAGCAGACGATACCGATATCCCTGTTCGTTCCCTTTTCCGGTTCGAGGCCAGGCGAACCTGTCACGGTACCCGAGTTGCCGAACATCTCGTAGAAACTCGGAAGGCGGTAATGCTTTCCCCAGTTCCCCTTGATAGTGAACCACGATGTGATTGCCGCCCGGAACCCGGCTGAAGGTGTCGTCTCATCCCGCTCGACCGGTCCCTGCTCCACCGGGGGCAGCCAGGGGAAGGGGGGATCCTCGTAGAACTCGCTGCGGCTCCATTCGCGCCTCAGGCCGCCTCCGACAAAGAGCCTTTCAGCGACAAGGCCGAACTCCGCTGATGCCGAGGCGATGACGGTGCTGCGTTTTCGTTCCGGCCCTTCTGAAGGCTGCGGCAGGAGATCGCGGGGCTGGAAACTCTCATTTCGTCCCTCGAGGAACGCCTCTATCGAAAGGCGGGCCGCCGGCACGAAGAATCGTGAACGGATGTTGCCGCCCTTCGAGATGATCCGGTTGTCGGTAGACTGCCGCAGGAGCCCGATGTCGCCGCCGGGATCGTCGAACCGGTCCGCGGTCCATGAATAGAACGCCGTGCCGTCAAGATGGATCTTTTTTCCTGCCAGGGCTGAAGGCTTGATCTTGAGGTATCCGATCCGCCTTTCCCGTTCTGAACGTGCCGTGGAGGACTGGTTCGAGCCTATCCCGGGGATCCCGCCTTCACGCGAGACCATGCTGAAGTTGAGAGAGAGGTCGTCGAATCCCCGCGCCTCAGCTCCGAGACGGCCCGCGGCGTTCCATCTCGTAAAGTCGTTATTCAGCCGGAGTGTCTCGGCGTCATCGTCGGGGTTCTGCGGCGTCCCGTTGTCATCGGTGTAAGGGAAGTCACCACTCGATTCGAGGTATCCGCCGCCGAAACGGAGGGAAAGAGGGCCAGACGGTGTTCTTAAAGCCGCCGTCAGCCTGCGGGTGCCGAATGAGCCCGTCGAGCCGTGCGCCTCGAACAATGATCCCGTTCCTTCGCTTCCCTGGGCGGCTGTCACGAGATTGACAGTGCCTCCTATCGACGAACCTCCGAACCCGGTCGGGCTCGTGCCGCGATAGATCTCGATGCGCTCGAGGTCGCCGGTCGATATGTCGTTGAGGTCGGTGACACCCGAGTAGGGATCATTGAGCGGAACGCCATCGAGGTAGAACTGGACCTGTGATGAGGACGATCCGCGGATAGACATGGTGGCGAATGAGCCAAGGCCTCCGTACCGCCGGACCCTTACCCCGACGGACCTGGCCAGTATCGATGCGGCATCTTCGACCCTGTTGCGGCGCGAAGAGAGGTTCACTACGGCGGAAAAACCGCTCCTGCTCATGATATCCTCCTCGGGGCCTATGCGGTCGGCTTCGACGAGGATCTCGGGAGCCCAGAAGAGTGTGTCGAGGATCCCTTCCTTTGCGGGGGGAGGTTCAGACTCTCCCTTTTTACTCACTACGGGTGAGGAATGCAGTATCACAAGGCACAGCGCGGCCGTCAGCGTGAAGCCGTGAATTCTCGGCGATCGAGGAAACAAGTATATCCTCCTGCAGTCCGGCGGAATCGCTCCGCCCGGACAGGCAGTCCTCGATGATCGGAAATTGGAAGCGTATCAGGAGGGCAAGAAAAACCCTCCGCCTCGTGGTGCGAGAGCGGAGGG
>CAYWGA010000054.1:0-23796 GCA_964457905.1 uncultured bacterium
GTTCGCTTCCGGGGGGTATGCTGAGCGATCGTTGCCAGATCACCGGCGCGGCTCCGTCTTTCAGGCGGACAATTTCCCCAGCCTTGGTGAACTTCCACCTGTTAGCCGCGGCCTGCAGGTATATCATCTCTATATCAAGTTCAATGCCGCCGGTCCACATCCGTGCCTCCAGATCGATCTTGCGTCCAGCCGGGATCGGCCGGTCAGGGAGGCGGACATCCGCATGAAGGCCGGAGGTACGTATGAATCCATCAGAACTGATTCTCTTGGCCACGAGCAGTTCGTCTATCGAGTCCATGAACGCCTGTGCGATCAGCTTTTGATCCCTTCTTGAAAGATCGTCCCAGGTGTATTCCTCGAATATCTTCCAGATGCGCTGATCATCCTCGATCGTACTATTGATGTCGGAGATGGAGGCGAGCATGCGGTTGACGGCTGATACAGACGCGATATGGGTTTCGAGACCGATCGAATCACCAAAGATCATGGTCCTGATCGTATCGAGTTCCGAGGCGAGCGGATCGAGCCCCTTTGTGGGCATGAGCCCGCTTTCCTCGAGATAGGCAAAAAGATTGTCCAGGATGAAGAGTTCGTCATCCTCAGGAAAGAGCGCCTCATGTGAAGCATTTCCGGTCCATAATGACCGCCAGGTCGACGGAACATCGTTCATTTCCTTCGGGTAGGGGAGCTTCTCGAGCCTTCCACGTGGAAAACCTTCTGCGGCCGTAAGAAGCGAGGTGAGCATGATCCTCGCGGAAGGATCGTCCCACAGTGTCTCTGCCGCCGTGCTGCCGTTCCTCGTCGTTTCGTAAAGGAGTCTCTCGGCGATTCGCGTACGGGTGCCAGCATCAAGTCTTTGATCAAGCACCAGTGGAAGAAGCTGTGCTGGCTGATAGACCGCCGCGTATGAACCATCCCCGGAAACGGGGAGGAAGAGTCCGTTTCTATGATCGAAGAAATACCCTGTGATCGCGTTTATGTAGTCGCGGGACAGTTTCCGCAACTCGATTGCTTCCATATGCTGTCCGGTTGCAGATGCGATGAGTGAGAGGGAATGCAGATCGAGCGCGGCCAGTGTATTCAGGCCCGGACAGACGGCACCCGATGTTCTGTCATCGAGCCAGTATCCTGATATGAAGTTGTTACCGTCCGAGCGTTCCTTCGTAAAATAGTCCATTACCGTCATGTCGATAACCGGATAGAGCTCGGTCAGCAGAGACGGGTCATCGTGAAAGAGGAGCCAGGCGACGGTCGCCGTGACAGGAGCTTTCTTTAGAAGGGCGAGGGGGTGATTGTCCGGGATCGCCGAAGCAGCAATACCGCCTCGTAGATACCCTGCCATCTGCTGTCTCAGTGCCGCTGTTTCTTCACCGAGGCATACCCCTGGCAGGATCAGTAAAATGAGGAGTGTCAATACAGCTTTACGCATGGCATAATACGCCCTCGGTGAACGCCCCCACGGCGGCACCGGGCCGGTAGTTTAATATTGACAGCAACGGACATGCCATCTTTAATAGCGGTTCGTAGAAAGGAGTAAATAATGTCTTTTGAATGCATTAAGGTGAAAAAATCGGACGGGACCGCCATAGTGGCGATTAACAGGCCCGATAAGCTCAACGCGTTGAATATTAATACGATAAAGGAACTGATCGAGGCTTTTACTGCCATCAGGGATGATGAGGAGGTAAAGGTCGCCATCCTGACCGGCGAGGGGGGCAAATCTTTTGCCGCAGGGGCTGATATCCCGGAGCTTTCAGGCCAGGGACTGGTCGGCGGCAAGGTATTTTCAGAGCGTGGACATCGTCTCTGCAATCTTATCGAGAACCTCGGTAAACCCGTTATAGCGGCGGTGAACGGCTTCGCTCTCGGTGGAGGATGCGAGATCGCGATGGCATGTACTCTGCGTATTGCCAGCGACAAGGCGAAGATGGGCCAGCCGGAGATCAATCTCGGCACTATCCCGGGGTATGGCGGCACGGTCAGGCTCGCCCGTCTCGTACCGAGGGGCGTGGCAATGGAACTGATGCTGACCGGCCGTGTAATAAAGGCTGATGAAGCGATGACGCTCGGGCTCGTGAACAAGATAGTCCCTCATGACGATCTCATGGACGAGGTCATGAAGTTCGCCGGCGTTCTTATGAGCAAGCCGCCGTTCGCTGCGAAAGCGATCATGGAAGCGGTCAACCACGGCACCGAGATGGCCTTCGAAGAAGGGTGCAGGCTGGAGCAGGATCTCTTCGCGATCACGTGCGGTACCGAGGATTTCAAGGAAGGCATGAACGCCTTCCTCGAGAAACGTGAAGCGGAGTTCAAGGGAAAGTAAACAGACAGGGTTTAAGCGAGAGTGGCGGAATTGGCAGACGCGCTGGATTTAGGATCCAGTGGGGTGACCCATGGGGGTTCGAGTCCCCCCTCTCGCATATTTTATCAGGCCCTTGGTCGAATCCTCTGAACTTCCTGGAAGATAGACATTTATCTGCGTTATGGACTATCCGCTTGGCACGGATAGCGCAATGGTGATATAAAGGTTAGCCGGTGCGTAAAAATAAGGAACTTGACGAAACTTATAAATTCAGTAACTTACAGCAGATAGAAGGTGCTTATTAAATCTCTATATAACTATTATATAAGCACATAACTCAATAGCCCGGTACGGATGGAGCACGACGGCGATATCAGCCGATGAAAATACCCTCCCTGACCCCGGGTTATAAAATTACCGGCAGGTGGATAATTAATGACTGCCGGAGAGGATGTCATGACTGAAGAGAAACGCACTGAAGGTATAAGTGTAGAAGTAAGTGAGGGTGGGGACTGCCGCAGAACGCTTGCCATCGAAGTCGAACCGGGCCTGTTCGAACAGGAAAAGAACAAGGTCCTGGCCGACCTGATCAAGGACGTCACTATTCCCGGATTCAGAAAAGGGAAGGCGCCGAAAGATGTCATCGAAAAGCGTTTTGCTGAAGAAATACACACGGAGGCCGTCAAGGCGATTCTGCCCGACGCATACGCTCAGGCAGTATCGTCTGAGAACCTGCGTCCGATTGGCGATCCCATGTTCAGGGATATCGAACTCGAGGATGACGCACCACTGAAGTTCAAGGTCGAGCTGGAAGTAGAACCTGTGATCGAGCTCGAGGGATACAAGGATATCAAGATCGAAGCGGAAGAGGTCAAGGTTGACGACGAGGAGATCGACAAGGTCCTCGAGAGTCTGAAGGAACGTTACGCGGATTTCGAGCCTGTCGACAGGGCGGCTGAGAGTACAGACGTCGTCGTACTGGAATATATCCCGTCGGGTGACGACGGAGAACTTGACGAGTCGAAGAAGGTCGACGATTACCCGGTGCAGCTCGGTGCCGGGCAGCTTTTCCCCGAGTTCGAGGAAGCTGTCATAGGAAAGAAACAGGGCGAGAAGGGGAGCGCCGAGATCGCGTATCCGGACGACTACAAACCGGAGCGTCTTGCCGGCCAGAAGGTCAAGTACAGCTTCACAGTCAAGGAAGTCAAGGAGAAGAGACTTCCCGAGATCGATGACGCGTTCGCCGCGAAGGTCGATGAAAAATTCACCAGCCTTGATGAGCTCCGAAAGGACGTCGGCGGCAGGATGAAGGAAGAAAAAGAGGAGGAGGCGCGCCGCAAGATGGAAGAGGCCGCCATAGACAAGATCCTCGAGTCCAACTCATTCGATGTTCCGGCTACCATGATCGACCGGTACAAGGGCGAACTCCGGAAAGAGGATGATAAACGCAGGGAGACGGCCGGTGTGGAGGCGGAAGAGGATGAGGAAAAGAAGAAAGAGATAGACGAGCTGTTCGACAGGATAGCGCGCAGAAGTATAAAGAGATTTTTCCTCATAGACCGGATCGCCGGTCTCGAGGATATGAAGATCGCCGATGCCGACGTGGAATCGGAGATCGAGAATATAGCGGCCGGAAGCGGCCGGCCGATCGAAGAGATACGCCCCTATTTCGAACAGGGCGGAGAGCAGAGAAGGAATCTGATGGGCAGGATCAGGGAGCGGAGAGTATTCGACCTGGTCCTCGGGCGCGAATCCACCCCAAAGGAGAATGACTGATGGCAGAGGATAAGAAGATCAGAAGCGCGTTGATCCCTTACGTGATCGAGACCAAGGGACGCGGAGAACGGGCCTATGACATATACTCCCGCCTCCTCGAGGACAGGATCATCTTCATAGGATTTCCCATCGAGGATCAGCTCGCAAATTCAGTGATCGCCCAGATGCTCTTCCTGGAAGCGAACGATCCGGACAGGGATATCTTCGTTTATATCAACAGCCCGGGCGGGGTCGTATCGGCCGGACTGGCGATTTACGACACCATGCAGTATATTTCATGTGACGTTGCGACGATCTGCATGGGCCAGGCGGCAAGTATGGGCGCGGTCCTGCTTGCAGCGGGCACCAAGGGCAAGAGATCGGCGCTGCCGCACGCTCGTGTCATGATCCATCAGCCTTCAGGCGGCTCCCAGGGCCAGGCCAGTACGATTGAGATCTACACCAAGGAGATCCTCAAGACCAAGACGAGGCTTAATGAACTCCTGGCAAACCACACGGGCCAGACGCTGAAGAAAGTCGCAAAGGATACTGACAGGGATTATTTCATGTCGGCTGAAGAAGCTCACGAGTACGGACTGATCGACAACGTTCTCGTTTCGAAGAGCGACCTGAAGAAGTAAAGAGCCGACAGGAAGGTCAAAGACCTTATGAAGAAGAAATCGCAGTCTCCGAGAGCTATCAAGTGTTCCTTCTGCGGGCGTGGCCAGGACGAGGTCGCCAAGCTCGTATCGGGACCTAACGTATATATCTGTAATGAGTGCATCCGTCTCTGCAATGAGATCCTCGAGGAGGAGATGGCCGGTTCGGTGATGTTCGATGACGACCATTTCCCGAAGCCGAAGGAAATCAGGGAGTATCTCGACACCTACGTGATCGGTCAGGATCTGGCCAAGGTCACTCTGTCGGTAGCGGTATACAACCACTACAAGAGGATCAGGCACGAGAGAAGCACGGACGATATCGAGCTCGACAAGAGCAACATCCTGATGCTTGGCCCCACAGGAGTCGGCAAGACCCTTCTGGCGCAGACTCTCGCGCGGTTCCTCAAGGTGCCTTTCGCGATCGCGGACGCTACCAGCCTCACAGAGGCGGGATACGTCGGCGAGGATGTAGAGAACATCCTTGTGCGCCTGCTTCAGAGCGCTGATTACAACCTCGCCTGGGCGGAGCGCGGTATCATCTATATCGATGAGCTCGACAAGATAGCCCGCAAGAGTGAGAATCCCTCGATCACAAGGGATGTCTCGGGCGAAGGTGTCCAGCAGGCGCTTCTGA
Organism: uncultured bacterium; assembly: GCA_964457905.1. Taxonomy (GTDB): domain Bacteria; phylum Krumholzibacteriota; class Krumholzibacteriia; order Krumholzibacteriales; family Krumholzibacteriaceae; genus JAUWCL01. Next base: position 5,354 of record CAYWGA010000054.1, read on the forward strand.
AGATCCTCGAGGGAACGATAGCCAATGTGCCGCCGCAGGGCGGACGCAAGCATCCTCAGCAGAAGTTCATAGAGGTCGATACAAAGAATATCCTCTTCATCTGCGGGGGCGCGTTCCAGGGTCTCGAGGAGATAGTCGAGAAACGGAACGGCCGCAAGGTCGTCGGTTTCGGTACCGACCGTGGACCGGACTACCAGGGCGAACTGAACGAGATAATGAAGACTACGCAGCCCGAGGACCTCATTAAGTACGGGCTCATACCGGAACTTGTCGGCAGGATGCCGATCATCGCTCCGCTGCAGGACCTCGACGAGCAGGCCCTGATAGATATCATGCTCAAGCCGAAGAGCGCGCTGGTAAAACAGTACAAGAAGCTTTTCGACATGGAAGACGTTGAACTCGAGTTCACTCCCGGTGCACTGAAAGCTGTCGCGAAGCTCGCGATGGAGCGTAAGACCGGAGCGAGGGGACTGAGGGCCATTCTCGAGGGTACGATGCTCTCTGTCATGTACGACATCCCTTCGAGGCCCGACGTCAGCAAGATACTTATCAAAGAGGAAACGATAATTAGCAGGGACGAACCGGAAGTGTTCCTCGAGAAGGAACGCAAAAAGAGGGCATAGTCCGGTCCCGGTAATTTTACATAACATCTTCCAGATTATTGGAGAACAGTGAACAGCATGGACGAAAGCATCAAGCAGACGCCAGATACTATCCTGCCGATGGTTCCTCTCAGGGACGTTGTGGTATTTCCATCCACGACGACAGCCATCCTCGTTGGCAGGCAGCCGTCGATCAACGCCGTGGAAAGGGCGATAGAGACCGACAAGATCCTCCTCGTAGTCACGCAGAAGGATCCGTCGGAGAACGAGCCCGGGCCCGAAGGGCTTTTCCCGGTCGGTACGATCGTACGCATAGGAATATTTCTCAGGCTTCCCGACGGGACCTTGAAAATCATGCTAGAGGGGATCAGCAGGGTCAAGGTCGACGAGTATGTCGAGATGGACAATTACCTCGGAGCCAGGGTTGAGCCGATCGATGTCGTCGAATCCATGACGAAAGAGGTCGAGGCCCTGTCGCGGAAGGTAGAGGCCCAGTTCGAAGAGTATGTGAAGCTCAATCAGAGGATACCCAACGAGGTAATGCTGTCGCTCCAGGCTCTCGAGGACCGGGTGACGCTGGCCGACACAGTCGCCGCGCATCTTCAGGTCAGGAACGAGAGTAAACAGGAACTGCTCGAGACGGTAGGTCTCGAGGACCGGCTTCTTCTTATCAGCCGCATACTGCTCGAGGAACTCGAGATGCTCCGGCTCGAAAAGAACATAGATGACAAGGTCACGAGCCAGGTGACAAAGAACCAGAAGGAGATGTTCCTTCACGAGAAGATGAAGGCGATCCGCAGTGAGCTCGGACATGGTGACGAAGCCGATATGTTCGAGGATCTCGAGAAGAAGATCAAGCGCGCACGGATGTCCAAAGAAGCGCAGAAGATCGCCTGGAAGGAACTCGAAAGGCTCCGGATGATGTCGATGATGAGTCCGGAGGCTGCTGTTTCGCGCAACTATATCGATACGCTTGTAGCGCTTCCGTGGAAGAAGAGGACCAAGGACAACCTCGACATCAACGACGTAAAAAAGAAACTGGACGATGATCACTATGGACTCGACAAGGTCAAGGAGAGGATCCTCGAATTCCTGTCGGTCGTAAAGCTGGCAGGAAAGCTCAAGGGCCCGATCCTCTGCTTCGTCGGTCCTCCCGGTGTCGGCAAGACATCACTCGGACGTTCGATCGCGGACGCTACAGGCAGGAAGTTCGTTCGCGTATCGCTGGGCGGAACGAGGGACGAGGCGGAGATCAGGGGACATCGAAGGACATATATCGGCTCGATGCCGGGCCGTATCATACAGGGCCTCAAGAAGGCCGGTTCACGCAACCCGGTCTTCCTGCTCGACGAGATCGACAAGTTGAGCAGTGATTTCAGGGGCGATCCCTCGTCGGCGCTGCTCGAGGTTCTCGATCCGGAGCAGAACAAGCATTTCAGCGACAACTATCTCGAGGTGGATTTCGACGTCAGCGAGGTGATGTTCATCACGACCGCTAACGTGATCTACTCCATTCCGCCTGCACTTCAGGACCGGATGGAGATCATCCGCCTTCCGGGATACCTGCTGCACGAGAAGATCAAGATCGCGCAGAAATTCCTCCTGCCCAAGCAGGTGGAACAGCATGGAATAAAGCCTGAACAGCTCACGATATCCGAGGCGACGATGAAGGATGTCGTAAGGCACTACACCCGCGAATCCGGTGTGAGAAACCTCGAAAGAGAACTCGCCTCGATCTGCAGGAAAGTCGCTAAGAAACTCGCCTCCGAGGAGAAGAGCGGACAGATAAGGATAACGAAGAAGAATATCGAGGCTTACCTGGGGATACCCAAGTTCACCGAAAGCGAGATCGACTCCAAGCTGGCAGTAGGCGTTGCGACGGGACTGGCCTGGACCGAGGCCGGGGGGGAGATCCTCAATATCGAGGTGACCCTGATGCCCGGAAAGGGTGAGTTGATATTGACAGGACAACTCGGCGATGTCATGCAGGAGTCGGCGAGGATAGCGATGAGTTACGCAAGGAACAAGGCGAGGATGCTCAACTTCGAGAACGACATCTTTTCGACAGTCGATGTTCATGTGCACGTTCCCGAGGGCGCCATACCGAAGGACGGGCCGAGCGCCGGTATAGCGATCGGTACAGCCCTTGTTTCGGCATTTTTCGACATTCCGATCAAGAGGGATGTCGCGATGACGGGCGAGCTGACGCTTCGCGGCAAGGTGCTGCCGATCGGCGGGCTCAACGAGAAATCAGTCGCCGCTCTGAGGGCGGGGGTGAAGACCATCCTTCTTCCCAAGGGTAACGAGAAGCACATCAAGGAGCTTCCCGACGAGGTAAAGAAGAAGATGAAGATAATCGTCGTAGACAATATTGAAGATGTCCTGCAGAACGCGCTCTCCAAGCAGCTTGAATGGGGCGTCAGGCATCGTACCAAGATCGGCGGCTTCTTCGATAATTCGCAGCCGAAGCGGGCAAACTAGACGATTCTCCTGTTTCATCCTGCGAGGATCTCCATTAATATCATATGATAGATTGATATTTATCAGGCGGAAGTGTGTTCGATGAAGATCAGGTCACTCGAGTTGGAATCGACTGTACTGGACCATACCAAGTTTCCCGAGACCGGGATGACCGAGGTTGCAGTATCCGGCCGTTCAAACGTAGGCAAATCTTCTCTGCTCAACATGCTGTTCAACAGGAAGAACCTCGCCCGTGTGAGCCGTGAGCCGGGGAAGACGAGAACGGTGAACTTTTTCGCCATCAATGAAAGCTTCTATCTCGTCGACCTCCCCGGATATGGATACGCCAAGGTATCAAAGCTGATGCGAGGCAGCTGGCAGAGGATCATTACCGGTTTTATCAGGAACAGGGAAGTGCTGGCCGGAGTGGTGCAGCTGATGGACGCCAGACATGATCCGACGAAGGATGACCTGATGATGTTCCAGAACCTGATCGACGCCGACATGGATTTTCTTGTCGTTCTTACAAAAGCTGACAAGGTTAAGAGATCCCAGAGGGCGAAGAAGGCGGAGGTGCTCAGGTCTTATTTCGGCGGAATAAGTATCGGGCCCGTCGGGGAGACTGACGAAGATGGCGAACCATTCGAGGTGCCATATGTCTTTTCTTCGGCCGTGACTCGCGAGGGAAAGGACGAGATCTGGAAGTGGATCGCAGAGAGGATCTGATACTGCTCACGCCGGGACCGGTCCACATCGACCCGTGCCGGTTTGCCGCGCTGCCCCCGATGCATCACAGAACGGGACGCTTCCGCGAGATAGTGATCGAGACGGGCCGCATGCTTGGAGATCTCTGCGGAACGAAGGAATCGGCCTTCCTCTTTGCCGCTTCGGGAACAGGGGCGATGGAAGCGGTCGTTGCAAACACCGCTCACCCCGGATCGAAGATCCTCGTTGTAGAAGGCGGCAAATTCGGGCGGCGCTGGGCCGAGATCGCCCGTGCATTCGAGTGCGAGGTCGAGATCCTCAAGTTCCGGATGGGGGAGGGAGTGGATCCCACCTTGGTCGCTCAGCGGGTCAACGAATTCTCTCCTGACATCATTGCCCTGACCCACGTCGAATCCTCAACCGGCCTTCGTCTGGATATCAAAGGGATAGTCTCGGCACTTCCTGACAGAAAAGCGCTGCTTGCCCTTGACGCTATCGCTTCAGCCGGATCCGAAAAGATCTTGATGGATCAGTGGGGGATAGATGTCCTCGCCGGAGCAGGGCAGAAGGCCCTCGCCGCTCCAGCCGGGGTGAGTTTCGTGATAGCGGGGCCGAGAGCGATAGATGCTTCTTCCGCGAATCCGAGGCCGGGATTCTATTTCTCATTCGACAGATACAGGGCCGGGATGAATACCGGAGATACTCCGTTCACACCGGCAGTACATTCAGTACAGCTGCTTCATGGTTCGCTAGAGAGTATCCGGAGCATCGGCACAGACGCTGTCCTGGCCAGGCACAGGGCCTTCGCCGGAGCGCTCAGTGGGGCAGTCGCTGAACTGGGGATAACCTCCTTTCCAGATTCCCCGTCCAGTTCGGTCCAAGCCTGGCTTCCGCCGGAAGGGGTGTCGTGCGATGCGGTTATAAGATATCTGGGAGAGAAGCAAGGGATCATTATCGCCGGCGGCCAGGATGAGATGGCCGGCAGGATAGTCAGAACAGGTTTTCCGGGCATATATGCCGGAACTGTACTCGAGAGGCTTGTAGAAGGTCTTTCGTCAATAATCGCCAGAGAGAGCCTCGAGTTGGCCCTCAGGCACCTGGAACCGGTCAGGGATCTGCCTCCGCTATTTGAGTCCCCCTTGACATAATCGCTTGTCACTGCTATAATTTCTATAGTTAAGGAGGTGCGATTGAGTCCAAAGCTAAAGCGCCGTGGTCTCATAACGCTGTCAGTGTGTATCCTGGCCTTCGGATCGGGAGCGCTGCTGAGTAACGAGACCCTAATGTCAAAACTCCCCGTATATGAACGCTATCAGTGCGCTTTGTGCCATACCACGGGTGAACCGGAAGCTGGCAATGCTCCTCTCAACGCATTCGGTGTCGATTTCCACGCTAACGGAGACAAGTGGGACAACACACTCGCCCTTAAGGATTCCGATCAGGATGGCTTCACGAACGGGACCGAGATCGGTGACGCAGAAGGCGACGGGGTCCCCGATATCTCACAGGAACGCAGCAACCCGGGCAATCCTCTGGACAAGCCCAGTTCAGTGAACGAGGAGTCCTGGGGTATCATCAAGAAGCTCTTTAACGATTCGCAGCGCAGCCTCATGAAGTGATCCCGGCCGGGAGAATCAGCGGTACCGCCGGCAGGCGGTTTTTTTATGCCCGGAATGACGGATAAATCGGTTGCGGTCAACCTCCTCTTTACATAAACTAACTCTCGATGCCTCGAATCTGAATAGACAGGAGTATTAGAATGCCCGCTACAGTGATATTGGGTGGACAGTGGGGAGACGAGGGCAAGGCGAAGGTCGTCGACTTTCTTATGTCTCGTCATGATATCGTGCTGCGCTTTCAGGGCGGTGCGAACGCAGGTCATACCGTTGTTAATGACGAAGGGACCTTCAAGTTCCACCAGATCCCCTCGGGGATCCTGTATCCCGAAGTGACAGCCGTCATGGGGAACGGGATGGTCATCGATCCGTTTGCTTTCAGGGATGAACTCGGCGAACTGCTGAAGAGGAGTATCGACGTGTCGGGGAGGCTGCTTGTCAGCTCGGCCGCCCAGGTCGTCATGCCCCATCACAAGTTCATCGACAGCCTTATGGAAGGCGAACTGAAAAAGAAATATATCGGCAGCACAGGCAAAGGTATCGGTCCTGCCTACTCATCCAAGCACAGCAGGCGCGGGATGAGGATGGGCGATTTCCTCCTTTCTAAGGAAGATCTCCATGAGCTCGTCACGAGGGCCACGGAATGGGGAAATATGTACGTCGAGCTCTTCGGAGCTCCGCCGCTCTCAGCAAAGAAGATTGCGGCCGATTTCGTAAACATCCAGGAGCTCATCAGTCCGATGATCGTTGACTCACAGGAGCTTGTGATGAAGTTCAAGGTCGAGGGAAAGAACATCATGCTGGAGGGCGCGCAGGGCACCCTTCTCGATATAGATCACGGGACATATCCTTATGTGACTTCGAGCAACTGCACGATAGGAGGAGCGATCACCGGAAGCGGAATGGCTCCGAAGGATATCGGCAGATCGATAGGGATATTCAAGGCATATACGACCAGGGTAGGCAACGGGCCGTTCCCGACCGAGCTCATGGACGCGACAGGTGACAGTCTTCGCGACAAGGGCTGCGAATTCGGGACCACCACAGGACGTCCGAGGCGCTGCGGCTGGTTCGATCTTGTAGCGGCGAGGTACGCAGTCAACCTTAACGGGCTCGAAGAGATCGCGCTGACCAAGCTCGATGTACTCTCAGGACAGGAGACTATCAGGTTCTGCGTCGCCTACGACCTCGACGGCGAGAGGATCGATCATTTCCCGCAGAATGTGACGCAGCTCGACCGCGTCAAGCCGATATACGAGGAAATGCCGGGATGGCCGGACCAGGTACTGGGCGGGGAATTCGAAAGCCTGCCGGAAACAGCGAAGGCCTACGTGCGTATGCTGGAGGAGAGGCTGGGTATCCGGGCCACCTTTATTTCGACCGGCCCCGAACGCAGCAGCACTATTGTCAGGGAAGATGCCTGAACAGTTGACATATCGTCTTTCTGCTATTAGATTGATTTCGCCGCCGCTTCCCGAGCGGCGGCGCTACATTTCAAAAGTCTTTTATGGGCCGCTAGCTCATCTGGTTAGAGCACCTGCCTTTTAAGCAGGGGGTGCCAGGTTCAAGTCCTGGGCGGCTCATTTTTCTTCTTTGAATCTTTTCCGCGAAGTAATCCCCAGACCAGCCATCAGCATTATTGCGGGCAGCCGGTAACGCGACAGTGTGAGGGGGCCGAGCAGGGTTATGTAGTACAGTGCGAAGAAGACAAATGAGAGCAGGGCTCCCCGATTTTTTTACCTGAAGCATATGTAGATGCCTCTGAGGCATGCGAGGTAGGTGATCCCCAGGATAACGATCCAGGGAAGGACGGGTATCAGCAGCCAGGTCTTACCGTTTAAATAATGTCCTACAGCGGCCCAAGGCCCCTTACGGGTGAGTACATCGAGTGTCCCTTTGCCGCCGGCGGAGACTCCAATGTGTTCATAGAAAGCGTCGACAGCGGGGAAGAGGACGTATGGCCTGGCGCTTATCCTGACGAAGACAACGGGGTTTTTCCTGATGATCTCCAGCCCTTTCTCTGTCTTGTACGAGGCTCTTGAATCCTCATCAGGGAAGAGGTCGGGGTTGCTTTCGAAGTGCTCAATATCAGCGGCCTTCCATTCATTGCGGATCTTTCCGGCTGCAGTGCCCGTATTCTCCGCCTCGACCGCTGCCGCGAAGTAATAGCGGACCGTTTTCGCCGTATTAGTGACGAGCCGGAATCAGGCCCCCTGATGGAGATTCCTCGCCATCCACGGGGTGCAGATCACAGCCGAGATCAAGATCCTCGAGAGCCTTCGGTTTCCGGGAAGGGGCCTTACCAGGATCAGTAATCCAAGAAGTATGAATATCCAGTACGCCGCTGTCGGCCTGATAAGTGTCATTACTCCGATAAGGATGACCATGATCAGGAGGTCGCGGGAACGTCCCTCCCTGAAATAGCGAAGGTAGAAGAGGATCTGCAGGGACAGGAAGAAGGTGAACAGGCTGTCGCTCAGGACGTGCTGGCAGGAAATAACGGGAAGCAAGCTGACCGCGTAGAGAGCACCGGCTCCCAACCCGACTTTCCAGGATCGCCATTTGTCTCCGATCCTGAAAAGGATCACTGGTACGACAGAGTCGATGATGAGAAGCATCAAGGCGAGGACGGTAATCGATCTTCCAAATATGGCGAAGACGCCCATGATAAAGACTGGAAAACCGGGAGTAACGTCGAACTCCGGTTCGAGCGGTTCCTCAGGGCTGGCTGAGAATGCACCGTGATCGACTACATTGATCGCAGGGCGTACATAGGTCATCGAATCCGGCCTGATAAATCTTTCTTCGTCGGATGAAGCTATCAGGAAGAGAGTAAGACGCAGAATAAGAGCAGCGAGGAAGAGCGATACCTGGATCGTTTCCTTCCTCCTGGAGACCATGGCAGTATGCTTAGAGCTTAGCATGGCTCGACAATATCCATGGACTATATATCGGCCAAGGATATCTGTTACAGGATCTGCTCCTCGTCCTTCTCCCTGAGAAAGAGCATAGCCGCCATTACGCACCATACCGGCATCAGGACCAGAGCAAAGGGTGAAAGGACTACGGTGATTTCCAGGACACCCATGGCGGCAGTGATCCAGGCGAAGGCCCTCATCAACTCATTCTTTCGCTCCTTTACCTGGAGGAGCCTGATACCGAGGAACAGGTCGATTATTCCGGCTGTGGTCATGGAAAGGATCCAGAATACGATGAGCGCTATAAGGGATCTCTGGTCGGGAGCCGGCCAGGTAGTATCGGTGAACAGTGCCATGGCAAAAGAACCGATAGTAAATACTATGTACCAGATGATCGATGCGGTGATGAGCCTGTTCGCTCCCGAATAACTGTATCGCTCATTCAGAAGTTTCCTGAGCATAAGGAGAACAAAGATGATGACCGCGGCGATGAGGACCGTAACAAGGTCACTGAGAGTAAGGCCAGGATCATCGATTCCCATCATGTGCTTGCCGACGAAATTCTTGGCCAGCCCAAAGGCAAATAGAAGGGGAAGGAAAATGGCGAGTGCTATTGAAAGCCACCCTACAACCGTATAGCTCCTGTCAGTCATCACTCGACCTCCTCTGAAGAATACTGTCCAGGATGCCTTGCGGGAGATAGATCGCTCAATCCGGTATATACTCGATTATGTCTCCGGGCTGACAGTCGAGCTCGCGGCAGATAGAGCTGAGGGAGGCGAAGCGAAGGCCCTTCATTTTCCCGGTTTTGAAGAGGGAGAGGGCTGTAAGAGACAGCCCGACCCTCTTCGACAGCTCAGTGAGCGACATCTTTCTCTTTGCAAGCATCACATCTAGGTTTATCTGAATAGCCATGTCCTAATAATAAACCGAATATTTAATTAGTCAAGGTAATAGTTTAAGTAAAACTTAAAATAATTTAACAAGTAGTTATAGTGTATGTTGCGTAAGGTTGACTTTCAGGAGACCCGGTCACCCGAATATTCTTGTCGATTAGCCTTCGAACTTTGGGTATAGTCCTTCTCTGAAAAAGGGTTGAACAGAGGGGTGATTGTATTTTGAAACTCACATATATATATATTCTGCTGGCAACTGCGGTTCTGGCCCTCGCGGGGTGCGGCGATGATACAATCGCGCCGGAGTGCGAAGATAATTCTGAAGCGTTACGGAATTACCTGATCTCCAACGAACTGGACTTTCCCGATCTGCTGACCAACTGGTTGATCTCTGCCGATATGCTGTACGAACATGAGGCGACGTACCACATAATGGATATCCGCGATGAGAGTATTTATGATCAGGGGCATATCCCCGGTGCGGTCCACTCTTCGTTGTCAGGCATTCTGGCGGATGCGGCACACAGCACCAAGCCCATAATCGTCGTGTGCTACACCGGCCAGAGCGCCGGTCATGCGGTAATGGCTCTTCGCCTCAGCGGTTATTCAAAGGCCAGGGTGCTCAAGTACGGTATGAGTTCATGGAACAGCAGGTTCGATTTCTGGAGCGGCAATTGCGTTGATGCGGCGAGCGGACATCCCGGCTGGATAGAACCTCCCGGAGATGTCGCGGCAAGCGAAGAGCACGGTTATCCTTCGCTATCGATCTGTACAACGGACGGTGCCAGTATACTCGCACAGCGGGTGACCGCGATGCTCAATGGAGGATTCAAGAGGGTCAACGGTATTGACGTTCTGAATACGCCCGGAGGATATTTTATCAATAACTACTGGCCGGAGGATACCGTTACGACATACGGCAATATTGCAGGTGCCAGGATCATTTATCCGATATCACTGGAGAACGGCGGATTCAGTCACTGCGACCCTGGAGCAACAGTAGTCACGTACAGCTGGACAGGTCATATGTCATCGATGCTTACAGCGTATATGACAGTTCTGGGTTATGATGCTGTGAGCCTCATGTTCGGTGTTAACGGCCTGATCCATTCCGATCTCACCACAAATAAATGGGATGAATCCTTCGATTATCCTTACGAGACGACAGTGCCGTAGAATTCGTTCTCACAAAATGTAAAGATTGCTTATATTCCGTACAGGAGGCGGTCATGCATTCTGCCGGAATAATCATCCCCATCATATTTATCCTGCTTACAACGCCCGCGTGTAATGAAGATCCCATCGTAAACGTACCAGTCGCCGAGACGGGTGTGGATGGTCCTCCTGTCACCAGGAGCCAGGCTGTCGTCACAGCCCACAGCTACGCTCGGGCAAGATGGACGATGTCTACAGAGAATCGTACAGGAGTGACTTGCGAAGGTACATTCTTGAGCAACTACCCTGTCGGCGACAGGCTCGGTGTTGGGTACAAGTGGGGTGGATGGACCGATGTGGATGACTTTCTTGAAAAGATCCCGCAAGGTTATGCGACAGGAACGGGAGGAGGCATAACCTGGGAGATCATACCTTTCAACTGCGTAGTGGGTGTTTCCTGCACAGGACTTGTTTCACGGGCCTGGCATCTCAATAACAAGTATACGCTGAATTACGACGACCCCGAAATCCCCAGGAAATTTCAGGAAATAACAAACGAGATAGACTTCTCTGATCTTAAAAAAGGGGATGTCTTCATCAACAAGTATCATGTGATGCTGTATGTTTATGAATCTGTTCATGGTATGGCGATGGTAATCGACTCATCCTTTCCAGGAGTCCGATTCCGTGCTGTGTCATGGTACGAACTGTCATCAGATGGTTATACAGCAATCAGGTACAACAACATTGTCGACGATCCTGAACCGAAAGGCACGATTTCAGATCCGATCGAACTCGCTGTTGGCGGGTCCGATGTATCCGTGGAGGGGAACACACTCGATGTAATCAGTCTCGAGTATCACAGCTATTCCATTCTACCCTATGTTCGCGAGACTGGGCCGGAGATCATATACGTTTTCAATCTGGAAGAACCGGGGTCTCTCGATGCCTCCATCACTCAGTTTAAGGACGAGGGGATAGATAACGACATCCTTCTCATGGAATCTCTGGAAAAGGACGCACAGGGCATGGGTCTCGGCTGTATCGTGTGGGGAGACGACCGTGTAGAGGCTGATCTTTCCGGCGGGACTTACTATATCATCGTAGACAGCCGTAACAATTCTCCCGGACAATTCACTCTCCAGGTTCAGTTCAGGCAAAACGTGCTCGAATCGCAATGATATGTTAACTGTTGAAATTCCACTCTCATCTGGTATATAATAAGAGCTCAATCATCAGACAATCGGTTACATCTCTGGCAGGTGCATCATGCGTACTTCGAAGGTCCTCGCCTCTTTTCTGGCTCTAAACATCCTGGCAGTACTTTTCCCATCGAATATTTCAGCGCAGTGGCTGGATTCATGGAACTACAGAAGAGCAGTATGTTTCCATGGATGCCCAGACTCTCTTGAAGATTACCAGGTTCTGATCACCCTTGATTCTTACTTCGACTTCAGCCGCATCGGGGAGGATGGGAGCGATATAACGCTTTCGACCTGGGATAGCGGGGAGCCGATAAAATACTGGCTTGAAACCTGGGATCCGTCCTCGCAATACGCGCGTATCTGGGCCGAGGTGCCGATGATAACTCCCTACGACACATGTCTGTATATGTACTATGGTGATACCTTGGCAGTTTCCACTTCCGATCCATTCGGGACCTTCATCAAGTACTACAGCTTCGAGGATCATGAAGCAGGTGATCATCCAAGAACCCCGAATCCGGGTGAGTGGACGAGGTATCCAGGGAATCCCATCCTTACGGAGGGTCCATCCGGAGCCTGGGACGATCACGGGGCTACATTCGCGAGCGTCATCTATGACAGTCTGGCTGCAGAGTTCAGGATGTATTACCACGGCTTCTCAGGCACAACCCACCAGGTGGGCCTGGCTACGAGCCCCGACGGCCTGAACTGGTCGAAACATCCCGGTAATCCGGTACTCACTCCAGGGCCCGATGCGTGGGATGCGAACCAGGTCAGGGTCCCGATGGTCTGGAAAGAAGGAATGACCGATTACAGGATGATCTACACGGGTAACGGCAGCGGCGGAATGCAGATCGGTTATGCGACCTCCACGGATGGTATCAATTGGACAAAGCACCCTTCGAATCCAGTATTCAACGATCCGACATGGGCGTTCGGAGAGACAGAAAACTGGGGAGTCATGAAGGTCGGCAGTGAATACCTCATGTGGTACAGCGATTTCGGGATGCGTCAGTCAGGGATCGCGGTCTCAACGGACCTCCTCAGCTGGACGCCTCACCAGGCCGCGCCGATATTTGCATCAAGCGGGATCCCTTCCGATGACAGGTACTCTCAGTACTGTCCTTTCAGTTTCAGATACGATGGCTACTATTACGTTCTGATGCCCTCATATTCAGCTGAACCGAATTACAGCAGGAACTACATGTACAGGTCTTCCAGCCCGTATTTCCCGGAATCCGACAGAGAACTGATCCGAATGGTGAGAACAGTCGGGGAAGAGGGTGAATGGGACGATCATGACGGGGATACTCCATTCGTTTTTACTCTCGACGTCGAACGGACGCAGTTTTATAACAACGAGCTCTGGTGCTATTACTCCTCCGAGGGTGGAGGGGACCTCTGGAAAGAAGGACTCTTCATCGAGCACGATATTGCTTCCGCACTGGCTCCGACTCCTTTGCCCTCCGATGATCTGTATTGGATAACCAGTGGTGATATCACTGTCACCGACAGCCCCGTCCTCGATGGAACGAAGAGTGTCTGTCAGTACGATGATTCAGATGCCGAGGCTACAATGCTGAAGAGTTTCTTCAACTCCATGGAAAGTGGAAGAGTTTCAGCCTGGATGAACAGATCCTCTCTATCCGAAGGCGATTATGATATCTACCTGTACGGAAGTACATATCTAGGCTGTGTCGCGGGACTTGGCAGGGATGGGGATTTCCATTACTGGGACGGGGAGTTTCATCCTACAGGGATACCCTGGTCCGTGGATACCTGGTACCTCGTGACGATCTTTTTCGACGTATCAGCGGGACTTTTCGATTTCTCGATCGTGGATGAATCGCTGGCCGAGCTGCTCAGAGTGGAGGGTATTTCTTTCGGAACGCCATCATCCGCGATAGACCAGGCGATGTTCTACACGTCCTCCGTCTATACCGGATATGCGTATATGGACGGGTTCCGGCTCTCCGGCTGGTGCGGTGATGAGTTCGTGGTCACTCTTGGAGAGGAAGAAGCTTATTCGACAGACGCACCGGAATTCCTGCCGTCAGCACCAGCTGAACTCTACCAGAATTATCCCAATCCGTTTAATCCCAGTACGACGATCCGGTTCAAGCTCACCAGCAGCTCGCACGCCGTCATCGATATATTTGACATCAATGGCGGATTCGTCTCCAGGATATTTGACGGGACAGGTAAATCCGGAATGAATTCCATCACATGGGAAGGCACAAACAACAGTGGAACTCCGGCAGCATCCGGGATTTACCTCTACCGGCTCCAGTCCGCCGGCGGGTCCGTTTCAAAGAAAATGATCCTCCTGCGATAATGCCGCAGGAGGATAAGAAGATATCTTCGGGCTATCTCAGAAGGATCATCTTCCTCGACAGCACCTTCTTGTTCGAGTCGAGCCGGTAGAAATATACTCCTGAACTCACCGTGCCGCCACTCGCATCCCTGCCGTTCCATTCAACTGAATAGGTACCCTTTTCCTGTACTGAATCGACAAGCCTTACGATCTTCCTGCCCGAGGAGTCATACACATCCAGTGTGACCTGGCCGTTGACAGGAAGATAGTAGTCGATAGTCGTTGAGGGATTGAAAGGATTAGGATGATTCTGCCCCAGCACGACAGGTGAAGGGGGCGTAGGTACGGATGCCGTCTCGAAGAGGATGGCCGTATCAGAGCCTGTGGTTACTTCCACCCTGTAGCGATAACTCTCGCCCGGTTCAATGTTCTTGTCCCGAGCCAAAAATCCAAATCCTTCACGGTAGATCGGGATGGTCGAGAGAAGTTCAAATTCTCCGGCCGGCATATGAGCGCGAAAAACGCTGAAGGCGGCCTCATCATCGATTGAATCCAGGATCCATTGAAGTTCGATAAAATCTCCTTCATACGAGACACTGGACATCTGCAGGACCGTCCCGACCGTGGGATCTTCCTCGTCCCACAGGGTTACTGCCGGATCATCTCCGCACCACTGCATTAGCCTGAAGTCGTCGAGGAACAAGTGTCCCACGAAGCCTGACGAGGTGTAGAACATTGCCCTGTTCAGGGATGATGCTCCGTTCCCGAACGCGATGCTTTCGATCCGGACTATTTCGTCAAGATTTTCATCGAGGACGATAAAGTTATATGTGTCTGTACCGGTGTCAAATTCAAGAGTGACCAGGAACCACGTATCCACGGCCCAGTTGACGCCTGTCGACTGGAAGGAACCGTTCCAGTAATGGAAATCCCCGTTCCTGCCCAGGCCGGCGACGCAGCAGAGCGTTGCACCGCTGTACATGTAGATGTCACAGTCTCCGTTGGATGAAGAATTCCTGCGCATCCAGGATCCGATTCGTCCAGTCGGCCTGGAGGCAAAATCAGATGCGAGCTGGACAGCCGTCGAGGCCGATGTGTCGTTGAGCCGGGCGCTTCTTACGCCGTGTCTTATGGGAGAATCGACGACAGTGACGTCACCCGACACTGTCCAACTGAATTCCTCACCGGGGAGTTCAGTGTCGGTGAGGGCAGCGGAGATATCAGTCTCTATCAACAGTCCCACCTTCCAGAGATCTCCTCCGCCTTCTGCGGCATAATAGCACCACAGTTCGTTGTTGTAGAACTGAGTGCGTTCAATATCCAGAGTGAACATGCATGGTGTGTCGCTGTCACGACTGTCCCATTCACCTGCGCCGCCTACAGTATGCGCGATCCTCAACAGTTCCCTGTTAGACTCAGGAAAATACGGGCTCGGGGAACGGTAGAGATACAAGCTGCTGTAGTTCGCGACACTGCTGTATGAAGGGACGAGTACGTAGTAATCATCACCATACTTGAAACTGAAAGGACAGAACTGGGAATACCTGTCATCGGAGGATATGCCGCTCGAGGCGAATACCGGTCCCGGCTGATGAGGAGTCCAGTTAACGAGGTCGGTCGAGACAGCGATGCCTGACTGACGCATCCCGAAATTGCTGTACCACATGAGGTATTCGCTGTCGACCTTCATGACTCCCCAGTTCTCGGTCGCTCCTGTCGCCCACGTCGGATCGTTGAATACGGGATTCGAGGCATGTTTTGTCCACGAGATACCATCAGTCGAGGTCGCATAGCCGACCTGCATCCCGCCGCTGCCGCTACCCGTATAGATCATCCGGTAGTCGGTCAGCCCTTCCTTCCATACCATGGGGACCCGAACCGAGCCGCTGTCCCAGGACGCCGGGCCGGGAGTCATGACAGGATTGCCCGCGTATTTTGTCCAGTTAAGCCCGTCCGGACTCGTCGCGAGGCCTATCTGGTGTGTGCTGCCTGAGAAACCATGATAGTACATCCTGAACTCAGAAGAGAGACTGTCGTAGATCACGCTCGAGAATGTCGCTCCATGGTCGTCCCACGCGCCAGACGGTCCTTCGACCAGAACGGGATTTCCCGCGTAGCGTGTCCATTCGCCCGGATTGACAGTGTTTCCTCCGGGGACACCACCCAGGGAATAGTCCTCGAACCCGTCGTAGAGATCGAAAGTCTGCAAGGGATCAGCCGTGGTGACCTCGCCCGGATTTCCATAGTACATGTAGAAAAGCGTATCGACCGCTGTGAGTGCAGGTATGTTAAGCCACAGACAGCCCGTTTCGCTGGAGGCGTTCCAGTCCTCGATCCAGAATGGAACAGGGGTGGTTCCGTCGAGAAGGGTAAAACGGATATCTCCGGCGTCGCCGCGAGCTTTGCTGAAATCGAACGAACTGTCTATCTTGACCTTGACGGGATAATCAGCCTGCGGCCCGGCGCACTGATTCACGATCTGTATGGGACGCCTGTAGTCCCATTCGCCAAGCCATCCGGCTGCCGTTGCAATCCCGATTGTCAGAATCGATCCCACAATAGCCAGAACCGTCCCAGAGATCTTCAAGGTTCTCATATTCCGTTCCTCCTGCCACTCTTCTGGAAATCCCCCCGGATACACGTGCTGTTCGCACTGCGGCCTGAAATTGCCATTGAATGATGATATAACCCTAGAATAATCAGGGACTAATACTAGCACACTTAAAGTTGATTATCAAGGATATCGTCTATTGTCGGCGATGCACCTTCAAGTGGTGGAAATATTCATGAGGGCTGGAGCGAAAGAGTGTAAGGGATTATATTACTTGATATTTCGCCAATGCGGTGTAACAATTTCAACCGGAGGTACAAACATGCAGATCAAAGGATTGATACTTCACGCAAGAGTCGAATTCGTAAAGGAGCACTTCGGCGAGGAAAGCTGGAACAAGGTGCTCGCGTCAATGAGTGAAGAGGACCGTCAGATCCTCGGTGATATAATCGTAACAGCTAAGTGGTATCCGTTCGAAGTCGGCGAGAGGCTCGACAGGGCTATAGTCGATATTCTCGGTGGGGGAGATGAAGGGATATTCGAGGATATAGGCGTAAAGTCAGCGAGGCGCAGCCTGCTGAAGGTCCATAAATCATTTCTTGCTCCTGGCGATCCTCAAGCCTTCATGAATAAAGCTGACATGATATACAAGTTCTACTATGACACGGGGCACAGGGAATACAAGGAAACCGGCCCCACCTCTGGAGTGATCTCGACGTACGAAGCGGAGACGTTCTCTGCTGCTGACTGCCTGACCGTGCTCGGCTGGTACAAGGAAGCGCTGAAGATGTCTGGAGCAAAGAATGTACAGGGTGTGGAGGAGGAGTGCAGGGCAAAAGGCGGCACATGCTGCAGGTATCGTTTCAGCTGGGAGATGTAGGGCCTGAGAAATCTTCTGACATACGCCGCTATAGTCATCTTCGCGGCCTCGGTCGCCGGGCCTGTCCGGTCCAAGGTGATCAAGAGACATACAGTGACCTCCGACAACAGCCTGGTGAAGGCTGTCGTCGACCTTCACGATGATGGAACACTTAGATACTCCGTCGTTCATCGAGGCGAGACTCTGATCCGTCCATCACTTCTGGGCATGGTTTTCGCCGACGGGACCGATCTGTCTACCGGACTCCAGATAGTCAAGACATCAGAGGCAAGGCGGGATAAAGTCTGGAGGCAGCCCTGGGGAGAGATCGCCGAGATACGGGACTTCTACAACGAGATCACCATCACTGCCGCGAAAGAAGATGACCCGGACAGGAAGCTCATACTTGTTTTCAGGGCGTACAACGACGGCATCGGATTCAGATACGAGATCCCGGCCGGGGAAAAACCGGAAGCGTTCATTGTAATTGATGAAAAGACCGAGTTCGCGCTGGAGTCGGACTATCGGTGCTGGTGGATACCGGCTTTCGAGAACAACAGGTATGAGTATCTCTACACTGAATCAACTTCCAGCAGGATGAGTTCGGTCCATACGCCCCTGACGATGCAGACGGGACGGGGAACTTATCTCTCCATACATGAGGCAGCCCTTACCGGCTGGGCGAGTATGGCTCTGGTGAACAGGGGCAACGGTATTCTCGAATGCGACCTCGTTCCCTGGTCGGATGGTACCAGGGTAAGAGGGACCACTCCGGCGGTCACACCATGGAGAACGATCACCGTCTCCAGCGATGCGGCAGGACTGCTGACATCGACGTTGATCCTCAATCTCAACGAGCCCTCGAAGATAGAGGATACCTCATGGATACAGCCGGGAAGGTATGTCGGTATCTGGTGGGGGATGCACATTGGCAAGTATTCCTGGGGCTCCGGCAGCAAACATGGAGCGACGACCGATAATACAAAGATGTATATTGACTTCGCCGCAAAGCATGGATTCAATGGAGTCCTGGTCGAAGGCTGGAACCTCGGCTGGGATAACAACTGGTATTCGGACGGGAGTTTCTTCCAGTTCACGATACCGCACCCTGACTTCGACATGGAGGAGATAAGCCGCTACGGAGCCGAGAAAGGTGTTTACC
>CAYWGA010000055.1:0-23734 GCA_964457905.1 uncultured bacterium
CCGCCGTGACAGCCAAGACCGCCAACTGCAAGCTATGGTTAGATGCAACTTCCATTAATCCGGCTTTACTTTATTCCCAAGCTGTGATGGCACCCTATGCCAATTGCCACGAAATCGGCATTCGGCGCGGGCGTATCACATTGGCCGAGGTAATTCCATCCCCAGCCCACGATAGTACTATCAGCTTTAAGCGCAATACTATGTGCTTCTCCCGCGGCGATTGCTATAAAATCAGCGTTGGGTGGTGGTACTTCGATCCTTCCATCAGAGCCATTCAATCCCCAGGCCACGATAGTGCTATCAGCCTTAAGCCCCAGACTGTGAAATCTTCCCGCTGCAACCTCCACGAAATTAGCGTTTAGCGCAGGTACATCACATTGTCCATAATCGTTACTTCCCCAAGCTACAATTGTCCCATTGGACTTTATCCCCAAACAGTGGAATCTACCTGCTGCGATTGCCACAAAATCGGCGTTTGGTGCTGGAACGTCACACTGGCCACTACTATTGTCACCCCAAGCTACTATTGTTCCATCAGACTTAAGCCCTAGACTATGGTAGCCCATCGCGGCTATCGACACAAAGTCTGCGTTTGGCGCTGGAACTTCGCACTGCATGCCACTATTATCGCCCCAAGCAACGATCGTGCTGTCTGCCTTAAGCCCCAAGCTATGGCACAGACCAGTACAAGGAGGAGATGGAACACACTCACCGCCCGCAGCTATGGCAACAAAGTCTACGTTCGGCGCCGGAACATCGCACTGGCCGCAACTGTTGTCCCCCCAGGCTACAATGGTTCCATCAGACTTAAGCCCCATACTATGGTTGTTACTCCCTGCGGCCGCCACAAAGTCGGCATTTCGCGCCGGGACATCACACTGACCTTCGCCACAATACCCCCATACTAGAATTATGTGAGTTTTAGCCTGTTCGGGTGTAGTAGGGTCGTCGGAACAACTCAATGTAAAAGTGATTAACGCCAATATGATGACGCATGTGAAAAACAAGATGGATCCACGGAATGGAATCGGCCTGACTTTCATTTTTACCCCCCCTTTGAGAAAAATACTTCTAACGAGATTACAGATTTTGCATCTAACGTCAGCTGCAAGCATTAGTTATGTTTCATCCAGCAAGCCCTAGTTTTTCGGGCGAATACCAAGTTCAACTTCACGATTCAATATCATTTTGTTTATTCGAAGCGCTCGAAGCTGTTCCTCTGATAAATTATTATTTAGGCATAGTCTCTCTTGCTGTTCTGCGTTAGTGCAGGAGTCGAATTTCCGAAACACTTCTTCGTATTTCTTTGCGGGAAGCACGGATTCAATCCACTCACGGAGAATCCTTGTCAGTAATCTCTCCTCTTCGCCGTCTACATCCAAGGGCCTTGCACCCTCACGGGCTGGATGGTCAGCGCCAATGAAATAATGGGTAGGTGGAATTGGCAGAGGTTTTCCCTCTGAGTCATATTCGACAATTATCATTCTACCATCCAAACAGAACTTGAGGATGCTCCCTTCTGCATCTTCTAGTACTCCACCCAGGGTTCCTCCGTCTAAGAACATATCGAGACCCATAACCCTACATGGACACTCTAGCTCCTCCAAGCTTCCGAGGGTATCTGCGAAACAAGGAGTTTTCGCTAGTAATACACTAAGTAGTACAATTCTCCACATATGATCCCCTAAAAATATAACGTTAGCTTCAGCTGCGGCCGCCATGCTGGCGCAGCGGGTGCTCCGCAGTCGCCGTGACAGCCAAGACCGCCAGCTGCAAGCGTCGGTTAGACATCATTTCGATTTGTAAATACCCCGTTTTACTAGTTCATAATAGCATTTAGCACAAACCTTCACATCAACCAATGCGTCATGGGCATTTTCGAAATCAGATCCAAACAAAAATCGATGAAGTTCTTCTAACTTGGGCCATTTGTAACCATAATTCCCAGGAATTCTGCACAAATCAGTTGTCGTTTTCATCGTGCAAAATCTAGGAGTTTCAAATATGCCTGATTTCAATCGCATCCGAACATATTCAGCGCCAACAATCTTCTCGTCAAAATCCATGTTGTGCGCAACCAGCATCTTTGCCCCACCGACGACCGCTGAGAATGCCGAAAGAACTGAGGACAGCTCTGATCCTTTTTCTATGGCAATTTCAGTAGTTATGCCGTGAATGTCGGCTGCATCACTTGGAATAGTGAATCCGTCAGGTCTGATGATGTAGTTCGCTTCAGATATCAGGTTCTCCTGATCGTCATATTGGAGCCAGGCTATCTGAACCATGCGGGGCCAATTGTTAGTTTGCGTAACAGGAGCTTTCCAATCTCGAGGAAGACCTGTTGTCTCTGTATCGAAGAACAGAAGCATAATATTTACCTCATCGGAATAGTATGCCTAACGTAATGTATCTTGAACTAGCATATCAGATATTACTGTGAGTCTGTCTATGTATCCAGTATGACTGGTTGAGTTTATAATTTGTATACTCTCAGAATCAACAGGTTATGTGTTTCTCCTCTAAATAGTTCAATCTGATATACAATAAGAACGATTATTTTGTTCGCAAATGCATAGTAACCAATTCTTTACATATCATCCAGGGGGCTCCGAACTCCTCTCCCGCCCCTGTTCAATACGTGTGTATAGATCATCGTCGTGCTTACGTCACTGTGGCCGAGGAGCTCTTGGATCGTCCTGATATCGTAACCCTTTTCAAGAAGATGAGTTGCGAATGAATGCCTGAACGTGTGACAGCTCGCCCGCTTGCCGATACCTGCAGCGCGGACCGCTTCTTTGACCGCCCGCTGGAGGACAGATTCATGCAGGTGGTGGCGCCTGTATTCGCCGTTCTCGCTGTCCCGGTAAAACCTCGTTGCGGGAAAGACCCATTGCCATGCCCATTCATGTGAAGCGCTGGGGTATTTCCGGTAGAGAGCGTCGGGAAGCGCAACTGAACCGCGCCCCATGCGCAGATCCCTCCCATGCTGCAGCCGCACGGCGGCAATATGGTCAGTCAGTCTTCCCTTCGATTTACCTGGAAGCAGGGTCACCCGGTCCTTCCTTCCCTTGCCGTTTCGCACCATTATCTCGCCCCGGTCCAGGTCCAAGTCCTTTATTCTCAACCTGGCACATTCCATCAGCCTGAGTCCTGCGCCATAAAGAAGTGAGGCCATCAACAGGGGAACACCGTGCATCCGAGCGAGGACCTTACGTACCTCAGCATGTGTCAGCACGACCGGCAGCCTCTGGGGTTTCTTCGCGCGCACTATCCCGTCGAGCCAGTCGAGGTCTCTTTTCAGGACTTCCCTGTACAAAAACAGGATCGCGTTTAGTGCCTGGTTCTGCGTCGATGCGCTGACACGTTTTGCCGTGGCCAGGTGGGAAAGGAATCTCGTCACCTCTGCTTCGCTCATCTCCAGAGGATGTCGTTTGCCATGGAAGAGGATAAACCGCTTGATCCATCTCCTGTAGGAGTCCTCGGTCCTGCGGCTGTAGTGCCTCGAACGTATAGCCATACTGACAAGATCGAGGAGTTTCGGGGGATCTTCATGTGAATCGGAGGGTTCCCGGATTATAAATCTGGGATCATCAGGAGCGGAATTGCTCCATGCTTCATAGATCGGGCGATAGGCAACCGGCACAGCTGTTCCTGTCATAGCAGTATCCCTGGTTTTAAGTGATGTCCCCCGACCAGTGAATCATAGGGTGATGCTGGCTGTCGCGTCAAGGATAACGGATACGAAAAAAGCCGGGCGGTGCGAACCGTCCGGCTTTTCTGAATATCAAAACTTCCTGTCAGCGGCTGCTATCAACCCTCCTTGTCGTCCTCGTCTTCGGTGATCTCTTTCGTCTGCGCCTGGATCTCATCCTTTACGTCGGCGGAGGCTTTCTTGAACTTGCGCATCGATTTTCCGATGGCCTCGGCGACCTCAGGGAGACGGCGCGGACCGAAGAAGATCAGGATGATCGCGAGGATGATCAGGAGCTCGGACCATCCGAGCGGGCCAATAAGCGCGAATTGCGGTAATGAGAACATATTTGCCGACCTCCTAGGCGTATATCCTGAGCATGAACGCCACTATTATTATTCCAAGCACACTCACAAGGTTGACCTTGAGTGAGAATCCTATGGTGAATGTAAATACTATCATATCGAGGTGCACGGGGCCTACGCGGAATTCCTTGCCGGAGACGAAGAGCTCACGGATGACGTTACCCTCGTTGAGAAGCAGGCCGATAAGCTCGCCCACGACGCTTCCCAGGACCACCCCGAGGATAAATACGAGAGCTATCATTCCTAATCGTCTCTTAGCGTGCAATCCGTTACCTCCGCAGTTCAATGTAACATCAATCGGTCAGCGCTGCAACCTGAGCCTTTCCCTGTCCCAGCCCACTATGAGGGTGGCGTCCACCCTCGGTTTCTCCTGGACCTGGGTGACTATCATCGTAACGCCGAGCCTTCGGGAGATTTTTTTCATCAGCTCGGGATTGCCCTTCCTGTCTACCAGAACCGACTCGCGGTAGTCGAAATTCCCCGCGTTTCCCTCTATCAGGACGTCTATCCCCATCTTGCGCAGCGTCATCGTCACTTCTCTTGCCACACCGGGCTCCCCCGTACCGTTGAGGACCTCCACCTGGAACGGGTCCTCCGGAACCGAGAGATTGCTGCCGATACCGGACCACCTGACGGCGATCGAGAAGACCATAAGAAGAAGTGCCACGATAATCATTACCACCGCGGGTGAGATCCCTCTCTTCTTTTTCTTCTTCGCGGCCATCCCGCTCCATCCCTATTCGAAGTAAGGTTTCAGTCTATTGTACGAGCCTTCCAGTTCCTCCGATACCACCCTCGTCTCGGCAAGAGCGGTCATGAAATTCGTATCGCCGGTCCATCTAGGGACGATGTGAAAGTGGATGTGTCCTATGATACCCGCTCCCCCGCTCGCTCCTCTGTTTACTCCTATGTTCATCCCGTCTGGAGAGTAGGCATCTTCGACCGCCTTCTCGCAGAGAGCGAGATATGAGACGAGCTCGGCACCTTCTTCGGGGCTGATATCACCGAGGCTGCCGATATGGCGGTTGGCCACTATCATCACGTGGCCGTTGGTGTACGGGAAGGTGTTGAGGATAACGAACCAGTGCTCTCCGCGTGCGAGTATTCCGACCAGGGCTTCATCCTCTTCCTTCTGTATCTCGCAGAAGAGGCAGCCGTCTGTCTTCTCCATCGTGAAATACCTGCTCCTCCAGGGAGCGTATACTCTATCGATCACCCTTCATCATCCTTTCGGCCAGTGCGAGCTGGTCGCGGTCGTTTATCCCCATGACCTCGTCGGCGTTGTCGATCTTGAATACGGCGACCCTTTTCCCATCGTTCCTGAGGATCCCCATTATGTCGGTGAGGTAGTATTCGCCCTGAACATTCGATGTATCGACACGTTCCAGGGCGGTGAAGAGGATATCGCTCTCGAAGCAGAACATCCCGCTGTTGTACTCGCCGATCTTTCGCTGCTCCTCTGTGGCGTCCTTGTGCTCGACGATGCCGAGAAGGTCGCCGCTGTCGTCCCTGAGGATACGGCCGTATCCTGCGGCGTCGTCGACCTCGGCAGACATCACTGTGGCTGAGGCTCCCGATTCCCAGTGGAATCTCAGGAAACCTGCCAGCGTGCTCTTCTCGAGAAGTGGCGTATCGCCGGTGAGGACCATGATCGTCCCGGTAAAGCCTTGCAGAGCCGGTTTTGCCTGCATCACAGCGTGGCCCGTTCCCAGGCGTTCGCTCTGCAGGGCGAAGCCGAGGCCCTTGTAGCCGATATCATCGCCTGAGAGCCTGTTTTTGACCGCCTCAGCCTGATGTCCGACTACGACCACTGTCGTTGCGGGAGCCACCTCGCTCAGGGCGTTCAGTACGTGCACTATCATCGGCAGTCCGATTATCTCGTGGAGGACCTTCGCCAGGTCCGATTTCATCCTTGTCCCTTCACCGGCGGCGAGTATTACCGCGGCGACCGCTCCGTCACCGTTCATATCTACTCCATTCGGGAAATTCCAGAAGCGTCTCCGTGGTCCCTTCCGGGCTTACTTTGATCGCTATGTTGTCTATCAGTCTTGTTCTCCCCATCGCGCCCGCTGCCGCGAGGAGGACTGTCCCATCGATCGACTGTACGGGCTTTAGGGTCCCTCCGTCTACTATCTCCACGTAGTCTATCTCGAATCCGGCAACAATCATGCTGTCGGAGATCATCTTTCTGAGAATCGTCGTGTCGTGCTCGCCATTTTTAATCGCTTCTGCTGCTTTGAGCAATCCCGCTCTCATTGCTGGTGCTTTTGCTCTCTCATCCGGCGCCAGGTACCTGTTGCGCGAGCTCATCGCGAGGCCGTCGGGCTCCCTCACCGTCGGGCCGAGGAATATCCTTACGGGAAAGTCGAGGTCGGCTGCCATACGCTGAATGATCACGGCCTGCTGGGCGTCCTTCTGTCCGAAGAAGGCGAAGTCCGGGTTGATAATATTTAAGAGCTTCGCTACCACGATGAGCACACCGTTGAAGTGGCCCGGCCTCGAAGCGCCGCAGAGGTGGTCGCCGAGGTTCGAGATGCTGACTGTGGTGCTGTCGGAGTCCGAGTAGAGAGAATTCTTTTCCGGCATAAAGAGAAGGTCGCATCCGAGTTCTTCCAGTATCTTCGCGTCCTCTTCTTCCGTCCTCGGATATTTATCAAGATCCTCGCCCTCACCGAACTGCATCGGGTTGACGAAGAGGGATACCACTGTGAAATCGGAGCGTTCGAGCGACATCTTCACGAGGCTTATGTGCCCCTCGTGAAGGGCGCCCATCGTGGGGACGAGGCCGATGCTGAGCCCTTTCTGCCTCGCTGCAGCGAGGATACCGGCGGCCTCAGCGGCCGAGGTTGCCTTTTTCATCTTCCGGGTCATCGGACGAGCCCTTCTTCTTCTCGGAGGAGTAGCTGTGCTCCATACCGGGGAACGAGCCGTCCTTGACGTCCTTTACATACGCGGAGACAGCAGATCTTATCTTCTCGCCAAGCTCCTCGTACATCTTGACGAACTTCGGGAGCGGTTCGTCGTATATGCCGAGCATATCCTGTATCACAAGCACCTGGCCGTCGCAGTGCGGGCCGGCGCCGATTCCTATCGTCGCTATCGATACCTCATCGGTAATCCTCTTGCCCAGCTGCCAGGGGATCCCCTCGAGCACTATGGCGAAGCAGCCCGCTTTCTCGAGCGCCTTCGCGTCGCTTATCATGATGTCGGCTGATGCGGTGTCCTTTCCCTGGACCCGGTATCCTCCGAACTCGTGGAGCGACTGAGGGGTCAGGCCGAGATGGCCTACCACCGGGATCGAGGCCTGAACTATCGCCTTGATGACCGGAACGTACCGTTCGCCCCCCTCGAGTTTTACCGACTGGGCGCCGCCCTCCTTGACGAGGCGGCCGGCGTTTCTCACGGCATCCTCGACGCTCGCCTGGTACGACATGAAAGGCATGTCGCCGACGACGATCGCTTTCGGCCTCGCCCTGGTGACGGCCTTGAGGTGATGGATGATCTCCTCCATCGTAACGGGAAGGGTGTTCTCGTAACCCATTATCACCATGCCGAGGGAATCGCCGACGAGAATAAAATCCACACCGGCGTCGTCGATCAGCTTTGTCGAGAGATAGTCGTACGATGTGATCGCCGCTATCTTCTCGCCCTTCTTCTTCATCTTGAGAAGAGTCGTCTTGGTAATCTTGTCCCTCATTACAGATCGCCCTCCCAGGAAGGCACGTAGTACTGGGTGCCCTCGAACTTCTCCGAGATCCTCAAGAAGAAATCGTCGAGGTGATCCCGGTTGGCTGTGAAATCGAGCCTGTCAGTATTTACTATCAGGAGGGGCGATTCATCGTAATGGAAGAAGAAATGGTTGAACGCTTCGTTGAGCCCGCTGATATATTCGTCACTTATACTCTTTTCATATGACCGGCCTCTCTTGCCGATCCTCTGCATCAGGACCTCCGTGTCGGCCTGGAGATAGACGACCAGGTCGGGCCTGACTATCCTTCCCTCGAGAAGGGTGTGCATCCTGTTGTAGAGGACGAGCTCGTCATCGCCGAGGACCGCATGTGCGTAGATCCTGTCCTTGGCGAAGAGGTAGTCGGCGACCATCAGGTCGGTGAAGAGGTCCTGCTGGGCGATCTCGGTCTGCTGCCTGTACCTGTTGAGCAGGAAGAATATCTGAGCCTGGAATGCGTAGCTCCCCATATCCCCGTAGAACTTCTCGATGAAGGGATTATCGTCGACTTCCTCGAGAAAGAGTCGCGATCCGGTCTCCTCGGCGAGGAGCCTCGACACGGTCGTCTTGCCCGCGCCGATGTTACCCTCTACGGCTATATACCTTATGCCGGCATCGCTAAGTCTGCTGCTGAGATCTCCCATGCGCCCTACCGTAGTCAAAATGGTTTCGGAAGTCAATAACTGACTGTTTACAACGACTTCCGGCTTATCCTGGACCGAAATGAGATCCTTTGGACCCTGCCACCCGCTTCATCAGCCTTTGCCGCTTCGGAGGCTGTCGCTCCGCCCGGAAGGGGGAGATCTGGGTCCAGATCGACCAGCGGGACCAGGACAAAGAGCCTTTCCATGAAGCGCGGGTGGGGTATCTTCAGGTCCGCGTCATCGACTGTATTCTCACCGTGAAGGATGATATCGATATCGAGGGGCCTGTCTCCCTTCCCTCCTGCCCTTCCCGTTTCCCTCTCCAGTCCCTGTCCCAGTGCCAGAAGGGCACGCGGGGGGAGAGTCGTCTCTATCACCATCACCGCATTTACGAACGGACGCGAGTACCCCTCACCCATCGGGGCGGTCTCGTACAGGGGGCTCAGGCGCGCCGAGGCTACGCCCGCCGAGGAGGCGATCCGCGCCGCCGCGGCCAGGATGTGCCTCTCCCTCTCTCCGATGTTGGAGCCGAGAGAGATGACCGCTTTCACAGCGGCCGGGCCGTCAGACTTCCCGTTCGACGATGACAGCAACATTGTCCAGATTGTTGGGAAATGGAAGGGTAAGCTTCCTGATGGTGGTCCTTACCTTCGATGCGGGAAAATTGCCGAGTATCTCCCTGCATATCCGGTCGGCAAGGGTCTCGATCAGGTTGAACCTGTTATTCTCGACGGTCTCCATGACCTTCGAGTAGACCCTTTCGTAATTTATCGTATCTTCGAGAGCGTCGGTAACGCACGCCTTGGTGAAATCGCTCCAGAATTCCAGGTCCAGCTGAAGTTTCTGGCCTACCTCGCGCTCCATGGAAGATACGCCGTAGTACCCGTGGACGGTGATTCCCGACAGTACTATCTTTTCTTCAAGCATCCTTCGACCTCCGGCTTTTACAGGGGAGAGGCGCCGAGCTCTTCGAGCTTCTTGCCAGCTTTGAGGATTGTATCGTCGGGAGCGGTTATTGACAACCTGAAATACCCCTCGCCGGACTCGCCGAAACCCACTCCGGGTGTAGCGACGATACCCGTCTCTTCGAGAAGTTTCCCGCAGTATTCGATCGACGAACCGCCGCCCGGCACCTCGATCCAGAAATAGAATGTCGCCTCGGGCGAGGTGAAACTGAATCCGCCCTTTTCGAGGCTGGCGGCGAGTTTATCGCGCCTCTTCCTGAATATATCGTTTATCCGTCCCGTGATTTCCGTGAAATCCTTCTCGAGGGCAGATGCGGCTGCGGCCTGGACGGCGCTGAAGACACCCGAATCGACGTTCGCCTTCAACCGGGCGAGAGCCGAGATGACCTTCGGCGATCCGATCGCGAAACCTACGCGCCAGCCGGTGATCGAGAATGTCTTGGAGAAGGAGAAGAGCTCGATGTACTCGATACCCGCCTCTTTCGCGAGCGGAAAGAGCGACTGCTGCCTCGCCTCGTACGAGATCTCGCTGTAGGCGGCGTCATTGACCATTATTATCGAGTTCTCTCCACAGAAGCTGATCGCTTCCCCGAGCTGCTCTTTTCCCGCGGTCGCCGCAGTAGGGTTGTTAGGATAATTCAGATATATGAGTCTTGCTCTCTTCAGATCTTCCTGGTCGATCCCGTCGAACCTCGGAAAGAACCCATTTTCCCTCAGCAGAGGCATCTTCACCGGCACGGCGCCCGCGAAGACGGCTGATGAGTTATAGACGGGATATCCGGGATCGGGGATAAGGACGACATCGCCCGGGTTCGCTACGGCGAGCGGAAGGTGGCCGATTGCCTCCTTGCTGCCGATCGTGACCAGGATCTCGTCGCTGCCGAGCGAGACGCCGCAATGCTCCTCCGCCCATTTCTGTATCGCCTCAACGAGGCGCGGCAGTCCCCTGTCAGAGGGATACCGGTGATACTCGAGAGTATCGAGCGAGGCGCGCAATGTTTCGACGAGTTCAGGCGGCGCACCCAGGTCGGGATCGCCGATGCCGAGATCAAGGACCTCACGTCCCGAGCGGACATACTTAGCCTTATGCCGGTCTATCTCGACAAATAGATAAGGAGGTAAACTTGTCAGCCTGTCTGACTGCATCGGGCGTCGACCTGACCCTCTCCCGCCACTCTACTCGTGGCTGTAGATAAGGATAATGTCTTTGCCCGGATAGTTCACATCGTCGAGCACAGGGAACGGAGCGTAAACGCCCGTATTGTCCTCGTCGAAGAGACAGCGCATCCAGGTGTAGTCGATCTCGGCCGGCTCACGTGAGCTGTGCCAGGCGATAGTCTCTGAAGCGTATGCCCAAAAGCCCGTAGTCAGGTCGACGATCACCAGGGCTGACCAGGAGTCGATATCGCTCTTGCCCTTGCGGACGAGCCTGAAGGCGACCTGCGGATTGGCCAGATCAGTGTTCCAGCCGATGCCGTGGATGCCGTCAGTCAATCTCTCTCTCGTGAATATGGGATCAGGATTGACCGCTCCGCCGACGCTTACGAGATATACTCCCTCGTCGTTCACCGCGGCAAGCTGGGAACCGTCGGAAGCCCAGGCGAAATCCGTAACCTTTTCAAGCCCGCTTACAGGAGCGACTGCCTCGGTGGCGTAATCGAAGTAAATGATGCTGCCGAGGGATATGAATGAAAGGAACGGCGTCGCAGGGTTCCACTGGAAGACTGTATTCTCGCTGATCGACACTCCGGCCTGCTCGAATATACCCGTGGTCTCATCGACCATCAGAGCGCTGCGCTGAAGTGTGTCGGGCTGCCCACCGACCATCGGGATAAGGCACGGCTCAAAAACATCAGTCGTATCGACGAAGTAGAGTATGTTGTCCTCGCTCGGAGTGAACATCGGTCTGATATTGTTGAAGTAACGGTACTGGGTAATGGTATCCGGTCCGATGACCACAACCGCTGAATCTAGACTTGTCGTGATCGTGTTCCAGTTTCCCGCGCCGTCCATCTCATCCCAGAAGACGACGTTGAAGAGATCCTCGGTTCCATCAGACCTTTCGCCAGTATTCTCCATCTTCCATACAGCCTTGTCGCCGAGAACGGTCGTCTGCGGATATCTGTGCTGGTTCTTTCTGAGGACACCCGGACCACCGGAATCGTCGCTGACGTTAGTCGCGGCCCCGAAGCGTGTCGGAAATTTCCATGTATTCATCCGCTGCTTTCTCAGGCCTGAATAATAGGCGGTAAAGAAAGATCCGTAGATCGCTTCCCCTGATGCCGCGAAATCGAATTCATACGATCCTCCGCCAGCCGATTCAGCAGTATCGGTAATAAGTGTGATCCTGCCGCCGCTGGACATCTGGTAGACACACCAGCCGAGGAAAGAGTTGCTCCTCGGCCCTACATCGCCTTCCTCCGCGATGAAGTAGAGGCCGCCGAGAATCGTCCTCGGATTGACAGAGGCGATCTTGCCTGTGTCGATATAATCGAACTGCCTGATCATGACAAGCGCCTGTGAGGTCACGGGATCAACCCCCGAAAGGGAACCGCGGCACTCTATCTGGTATGCGCCAAACTCCATCGGAGCGACCCACTGGACTGTTATCCCGGTCGTCTGAAGAAGCTCTCCGGCCTCGACGGTCCAGGTGTAGTTCGCCCAGTTATCGCAGCCCTCACCCTCGGCCTGGATCGTAAGCAGGGTCGTGTCCCCCGGAGCAGGCGCGAGAGGGTTGGTGATGATAAGTTTCATCGTCAGGCTGGGATTGCAGATACTGGGCGGCTCTACCGTTTTGTCATCGCAGCCGCTGATAACTGTGAACGCAAGTGTGATTCCGAGAATGAAATACCATGCCGACAATCTCTTCCACCGCTTCAAATCGAACCTCCAGGTCAGTCTATTAATAACTTCCGGTCTTGCCGCGGCAGAGCGGGGCCGCGGAGCATACAGATCCTTGGTGGGATATACCTTAATGTACCTGAGTTAAAATATGAATGTCCGGGGGTAAATTCAAGCGATTTCTAACAGAAAGGGCGCCGAAACCCTGCGGTCCCGGCGCCCTGTAACGGTCAAAATGGCGGAAACTTACATCATTCCGCCCATACCACCCATACCGCCCATTCCACCGGCGCCCATGTCGGGAGCCTTGTCCTTCTCCGGAATGTCAGTGATTGTGACTTCCGTAGTGAGAAGGAGAGCGGCGATCGAGGCGGCGTTCTGCAGAGCGGAACGAGCGACCTTGGTCGGGTCGACGATGCCGTTCTCGATCATGTTCTGGTACTCGCCGTTAGCAGCGTTGTAGCCGATCTCGGGCTTCTCGTGGGAGAGCCTCTCGACTACCACGGAGCCTTCACGGCCCGCGTTCTTGGCGATCATCTTGGCAGGCTCGTAGAGGGCCTTCGCGACGATCTCGGCGCCGAGCTTCTCTTCGCCCTCGAGCTTCATCTTCTCGACGACCTGAGCGGCGTGCAGAAGGGTGATGCCTCCACCCGGGACGATACCCTCTTCAACCGCCGCGCGGGTGGCTGCCAGGGCGTCCTCGACGCGGGCTTTCTTCTCCTTCATCTCGATCTCGGTAGCGGCGCCGACCTTGATGACTGCTACTCCGCCGGCGAGCTTCGCGAGCCGCTCCTGAAGCTTCTCGCGGTCATAGTCGGAAGTCGTGTCCTCGATCTGGGCCTTGATCTGACCGATGCGCTCCTTGACCTTCGTGGCCTTGCCGGCGCCCTCGATGATCGTGGAGTTGTCCTTGTCGATCGTGATCTTCTTGGCCTGGCCGAGGTCGGCGACAGTCGCGTTCTCGAGCTTGAAGCCTGCGTCCTCGGAGATAACGCGTCCGCCTGTGAGGATAGCGATATCTTCAAGCATCGCCTTGCGGCGGTCTCCGAAGCCGGGAGCCTTGACGGCAGCGACCTGGAGGGTGCCGCGGAGCTTGTTCACTACGAGAGTCGCGAGGGCCTCGCCCTCGATGTCCTCGGATATGATAAACATGGGCTTGTTGAGCTGAGCGACCTTCTCGAGGATCGGAAGGAGGTCCTTCATCGCGCTGATCTTCTTGTCATGGATCAGGATTAAAGCGCTCTCGAGTACTGTCTCCATACGCTCTGCGTCGGTGACGAAGTAGGGGCTGAGATAGCCGCGGTCGAACTGCATACCCTCGACGACGTCGAGCTCGGTATCCATTCCCTTGGCTTCCTCGACGGTGATAACGCCGTCCCTGCCGACCTTCTCCATCGAATCAGCGATAAGCTCACCGATCTCCTTGTCATTGTTCGAGGAGATCGTGGCTACCGACGCGATCTCCTCACGGCGGCGGACCTGCTTTGAACGCTTCTGGATATAAGCGACTGCTTCATCGACGGCCTTGTGGATGCCCTTCTTGAGGAACATCGGGTTGGCGCCGGCCGTAACGTTCTTCAGGCCTTCCGTGATGATGGCCTGCGCGAGGATCGTAGCTGTGGTCGTTCCGTCACCGGCGACGTCCTGCGTCCTGGTGGCGACTTCCTTGACCATCTGCGCGCCCATGTTCTCCCACGGGTCGGCGAGCTCGATCTCCTTGGCGATGGTCACACCATCGTTGGTGATCGTAGGCGATCCGAATTTCTTGTCCAGGATCACATTGCGGCCTCTGGGACCGAGCGTGACCTTCACTGCTTCAGCGAGGATGTCCACGCCGGCTTTGAGGCGATCTCTGGCGTCTATATTGAACTTCAACTGCTTTGCCATTGTCGTCTCTCCTTTCCGGATGCTAGAGGATCGCGAGGATGTCGCTTTCCCTCAGTATTAGATATTCTTTGTCGTTTACTGTGATCTCGGTCCCCGAGTACTTGCCGTAAAGGACCTTGTCGCCTTTCTTGACCTCGAGAGCGATATGCTCGCCGGTGGTCTCGTTAAGACGTCCCTTGCCTATGGCTATGACTTCGCCCTCCTGGGGCTTTTCCTTCGCGGTATCGGGAATGATGATCCCGCTCTTCTTGACCTCTACTGCATCCATCGGCTTAACGATAACCCTGTCAGCCAGAGGAGTGATCTTCATCTCGACCTCCTTTTTGTGTTACTGGAAACAATGTTAATTATTTAATCGCTTGGCATTAGCACTCGATAACCCAGAGTGCCAGTTTTTAGCATAGGGAATATACTCCCCGGGGATATTCTTTGCAAGGAAAAATTGCGGGATTCTTGATGCAGGGTGGGAGTATTGTCAGAACTGCCTGTGATACAACCAGTTAAGACCTTGAAGGATAAGATCAGGATAGTGCCGTGGAGCCGGAGAGATCGCATCGGCGAGGAGGCCGGCGTCTCCGCCGGTCAGGAAGACCGGCGGCATGTTTCTGAATCCTTCGACAGAGAGGTCCACCAGTTTCCCGATCCCTCCCCTGTACGCCCCCAGGACACCCGCCCTGATAGCCGATATGGTGTCGCGGCCCGGTGGAGCCGGCTCCGTACCAGGCTCTATGCGGATAAGGGGAAGCGCCGAGGTACTGTCACTGAGCGACCTGAGCATCATGTCGAGGCCGGGGGTTATCGAGCCCCCTGCGAAGGAGCCGCCGATCAGGAGATCTACCGTCACCGCTGTACCGGCGTCTATGATGACTGCGTCTTTCACATCTTCAGCAGCTACGGCCGCGGCGGCGCAGAGCCGGTCGGGGCCAATCGTCTCGGGGCTCTCGATATCGAGGACGAATGGCCAGTCCGAGTCGTACGCGGCGAATATGATATTCTCTATCCCCGAGTCCCTGAGAGCCGCCTCGCAGACCACGTTCCATTCTCCGACTACGCTGGAGACAGCGGCTCCGTCAGGCTTCGAGTCCGCCGCCCAGCCGGCGATATCTCCCGTCTCGCCCTCCACCTTCCAGCGTTCGAGGATCCGGCCGCTCTCGAAGAGCGCCCCCTTGACCGCATGATTGCCCCTGTCTATTACCAGTACCCTGCTCATCCCCGCTCTTCCTTCCGGAGTGATACGTCTCCCGAAGAGTATACCTTCTCTCCCTCATCAGTTTCCAGCCTGAGGTAGCCGTCCACTGTTATTCCGGAAATTACACCGGGAACCGTTCCGGTGCCCTCTTCTATCTCCACAGGCATCCCCATCCAGAGCATCCGCCTCTCCATCTCGAAGCTCATCGGACCGAACCCGTCCCTCTCCCATATTTCATAGCTGCGCTCGAGGTTCCGAAGCAGTCCGGCAAGAAGCTCGCCCCGGTCGAACCTTTTCCCGGCAGCCATCCTGAGGGAGATGGCTGTTTCGGCCAGTTCAACGGGGAAGGAACCCTCATCGTCGTTGACATCTATCCCCATGCCGAGCACTACGCTCTCTCCCTTTGATTCGGCCAGTATCCCGGCGACCTTCCTCCCGCCGATCCAGATATCGTTGGGCCACTTTATCTTCGCACCCTCGCAGAGCTCGTCCACTGACTCCAGTATCGAGAGCGCTAGGAGCGCCGTCAGTGTCTCTCCGCTTCGGGGCGGCCTGAGGATTATCGAGAATGTGAGAGAGCTGTCCGGGCTCGAGTACCAGCTTCGTCCTTTTCTTCCCCTGCCGGCCGTCTGTTCCGCGGCGACGACGATCGTCCCTTCCCTTGCGCCCGCTTCTGCCATACCTGCCGCGGCCGCGTTTGTCGATCCGACCGATTCGAAGAGAACGACGGTGTGGCCTATCCTTCCGCCTCCGCAGAGGCGGGCTATCCGTGAGGGGTGCAGGTCAAAACTATTTTCCATTAATTTTCTCGTCTTCCACAAGCAGCGACAGGTCGAGTGATGGCGCCGACGCCGTCAGGGCCCCGACAGAGATGAAATCCACTCCATTAATCGCGTGTTTCTTCACATTCTTCAAGGTGATCCCGCCGGACACTTCGATCTCCGGCCTCCGTTCCCATGAATCAACGAGCTTGACGGCTTCGCGTATGCGTGCCGGGCTGAAGTTGTCCAGCATGACCCTGCCGGGCGGCATCGATGAAAGGGCGATCAGCTCGTCGAGGGTGCGCACCTCGATCTCGCACCCACCGAGGAAATCCCCCAGGCTATCGAGTGCGGACCCGATACCGCCTGCAGCCGTGATATGGTTCTCCTTTACCAGGATGTACGATGCGAGGTCATGCCTGTGGTTTACCCCACCGCCGTGCGCTACGGCCTGTTTCTCCACGGCCCGCAGTCCCGGTGTCGTCTTCCTCGTGTCGAGGATTTTCACCCCCGTGCCGGACACCTTGTCCACGAATGCGGCAGTGAACGTGGCTATCCCCGAAAGATGGCAGAGGAAGTTCAGCGCGGTCCGTTCGCCTGAGAGTATCTGGCCG
The DNA here is from genome assembly GCA_964457905.1 of uncultured bacterium. Lineage (GTDB taxonomy): Bacteria > Krumholzibacteriota > Krumholzibacteriia > Krumholzibacteriales > Krumholzibacteriaceae > JAUWCL01. The sequence continues at coordinate 16,685 of CAYWGA010000055.1, forward strand.
AGAGGGCCCTCGATGGACGCTACGACAGAATCCGGCTCGACTACGGTGCCGTCCGGCACGACGGCCTCGTAGGAGACTTCTCCGCCGAGCTGGCGGAAGACTTCCGCGGCGCATTCCTGCCCTGATATCACGCCGTCCGCTTTCGAGAAGATCACAGCGGAGCCTTCCATCAATCCCGGGACGAGGAGCCTCGTCGTAGCGTCCGCCGATGCCTCGTCCTCGGCCAGTGCCACTGAGACACCGCGTTCGATCTCCTGCCTGAGCCTATCCACGCCTTTTCCTCCTGTTCGTATTCATCCTTATCTCTTCTATCCTGTCCCTGAGACTCGCCGCCTTCTCGAAGTTAAGGGCGTCGGCTTCCTTCAGCATCTCTTTCTCGAGCCTCGCGATCAGCCTCGGGTCATCATTGCCATCGGGGATGAGCACCTCGTCGGGCGATTCCCTGACCATCGCGGCCTTGCCCTTCGCGTCGGCTATAGAAGTCGTCAGTCTCACATCTTCGATCGATTTTATAATCGAGCGTGGAGTGATGCCGTGTTCGGTGTTGTACTCGAGCTGTTTCTCCCTGCGCCTGTTCGTCTCGCTGATCGCCTTGTCCATCGATCCGGTTATCCTGTCGGCATAGAATATGACCTTGCCGTTAATATTTCTCGCCGCTCTTCCCGCGGTCTGTATCAGCGCGGTGCGCGACCTGAGGAAACCTTCCTTGTCGGCATCGAGTACGGCAACGAGGGTCACCTCGGGAAGGTCGAGCCCCTCCCTGAGAAGGTTTATCCCCACCAGCACGTCGAACTCCCCGTACCGCAGGTCCCTCAGTATCTCGACACGATCGAGTGCGTCGATGTCGCTGTGCAGGTACCGCACCTTGACCTCGAGCCCGGTGAGATATGTGGTAAGGTCCTCCGACATCCTCTTTGTCAGGGTCGTGACGAGGACCCTCTCGCCCCGTGCCACTGTCTTCCTTATCTCCGCCAGCAGATCGTCGACCTGTCCCGCTACCGGCCTTACATCGATCGCCGGATCCAGAAGGCCGGTCGGGCGGACCAGCTGCTCGACGACCTCTCCGCCGCACCTGCCCAGTTCGAAATCACCGGGAGTCGCCGAGACATATATAAAGTTGTCTATGATCGATTCGAACTCATCGTATTTCAGGGGCCTGTTGTCGAGCGCCGACGGGAGCCTGAATCCGTGTTCGACGAGGGTACTTTTTCGGCTGCGGTCACCATTGTACATCGCCCTGACCTGAGAGACGGTCACGTGCGATTCGTCGAGCACCACGAGGAAGTCGTCGAGAAAATAATCTATCAGTGTCGCCGGCCGCTCTCCCGGTTTTCTCCCTGCAAAATATCTCGAGTAGTTCTCTATACCTGTGCAGTAACCGACCTCGCGCATCATCTCTATGTCATAGGTCGTCCTCGTCAGGATCCTCTTCGCTTCCAGGTCGAACCCGTTCGATTTAAGTTCCGCTATCCTGATCGTCAGGTCCTTCTCTATCTCCCCGATGGCACCCTCGATCGCCTCAGGGGAGACGACAAAATGGGATGACGGGAAGACTGTCAGCGCCGGGAGCTCCCTGAGGATCTCACCGGTAAGCGGATGGACGACGGTGATCCGTTCGATCTCGTCGTCGAACATCTCGATCCGGATAGCCTCCTCCATATAGGCGGGACGGAGCTCTATCGTGTCGCCCCGGACCCTGAACGTCCCTCGCGCGAAATCGATATCGTTCCTCTTGTATCTCAGGTGTACCAGTTTCCTGAGGAGCACGTCCCTGCCGTACTCCTTCCCCGATTCGATGCTGAAGGTCATCTTCCGGAACTCATCGGGCGATCCAAGGCCGTATATGCATGAGACGCTTGCCACGACTACGACATCGCGCCGCGTCATGAGAGAGCCTGTCGCGCGCAGCCTCATCCTGTCGATATCCTCGTTGATCGAGACATCCTTCTCTATATAAGTGTCAGTGGAGGGGATGAACGCCTCCGGCTGATAGTAGTCGTAGTAGCTGATAAAATACTCGACCGCGTTGTCAGGGAAGAACGACTTCAGCTCTCCGTAAAGTTGGGCGGCGAGGGTCTTGTTGTGGGAGATGATAAGCGCCGGTTTCTCGCACCTCGCGATGACGTTGGCGATCGTGAAGGTCTTTCCCGAACCGGTCACTCCGAGGAGGGTCTGGTGCTTCGACCCGCTCTCTATACCCGCGACGAGTTTATCGACGGCCTGGGGCTGGTCGCCGGTTAGATCGAATTCCGATTGAAGCTGGAATAGAGACATCGTGCCGTCCGGTCACCTGTCCCGCGATATCGTGATGTCGCGAGGCAGCCTGCCCTCGACGATCGGGACCTCATAAGGCCTACCGTCGAGCTCGATAGTGAAGCCCTCGGTCTTTCCGATCTTCCTGATGTAAAAGGATTCGTTCGAGGTGAATGTTCTCGAATCGCCCGCCTCGAGTATAAAATCGTCCTCCACCGTGACGAGGCCCGTATCGGTCTGATTGTAGATTATCAGGTCGAACCATATCCTCTCGTCCGCCGCGATGCGCAGGGTCATCTCTCCCGCCGCCGGCGGATCGGCAGCCGGGTCCTCCTGGGGCTGAACGGCCGCGGCCTGCTCGCTTACCGGCTCATCTACTACATTCTCACGGTCGCCGCCGACCGCCTCGGCATCCCCTGTATTATCCACTTCGCCGCCGCTCTCCGAGTCGTCCACCTGTACAGTTTCAGTCAGGACAGGCTCGGTGTCGGTGCCTTCATCCCTGCCGCCGAAGATCTTCCACAGGACGATGATCAGGACGATGACGACTATGACGGGAATCACGAACTTACTGAGCAGATGCGGAGAGTCGAGCTTTTCCTCGATGACCTCTTCCTCTATCTCCCAGAGATCGCCCCGGCTCTTGTGGGTCTGTCCCGTCTGGACCTCATATTTATTGATAAGCTGAGCGGGATCGAGGTCGAGTATCTGGCCGTATGTCCTCAGGAAACCTGTCGCGTAGACCTTCGCCGGCAGGGCCTCGAAGTTGTCGGTCTCGAGATGCTGCAGCGTAGAAACAGGGATCTTCGATTCCTGGCTCACCGCTTCGAGGGTAAGCCCCATTTTCTCGCGTGCGGAGAGCAGCAGTTCGCCTACCGTTTCCTCGCTGCCGAGCTCCGCCTGTTCCAGTTTTTCCGGTTGTTCCGGCTGCTGCGGCTCATCGCCGGGCAGTTCCAGCTGGTCCCCTGGTCTTTCTTTATCTTCCGTCAACCGAGATCCTCCAGAATACTTTCCAACCTCTTCCAGCGGTCCTCCATCTCCCCGAACCGCTCCTTCTCCCTCGCCACGACATCCGCCGGTGCCCGCTGGATGAATTTTTTATCCTCGAGCCGTTTCCCTATCTTACCGCATTCCATCGATAGTTTCTCTATTTCCTTGCCGAGACGTTCTTTTTCCGCTCCGAGATCAACGATCCCGCCGAGCGGCAGGTAGATCTCAAGATGGGACAGCCCCGCAGCGGCGCTTCCGGCCGGCTTCTCCGCGCCATCGGCCACGGTGAGGTCCTCTATCCCCGACATTCCCCTGATCTGGCTCTCAAACCGGTTTATGCTCTCTGAGATCCCCTTCCCCTCCTCGGTATTGATGATCACCGTCACCTTCTGCGCATGCGGTATATTGAAGCTCTGCCTCAGGTTCCTTATCGAGGTGACTATCTCCATCATAAGCGCCACATCTGCATCGAGCCTCGTGTTGCGCATACCTGCCGGCATCCCCCTGAACGAGAATCCAGCCAGAAGAGGGGGCTCAGGCGAGAGCATGCTCCATATCTCTTCGCTTATAAAGGGCATTATCGGGTGGAGCATCACCATCGAGGCCCCGAGTATTGTCCTCGCCGTCAGGGCTGCGCCCCTGCCCCGGTCACCGCCTTCGCGGAGAGCGGGCTTGGAAAACTCGAGGTACCAGTCGCAGAACTCGTGCCAGAAGAACTCGTATATCGTCTTCGAGGCCTCGTCGAATCTGTACGAATCGATCGCCTTCGAGTATTCCTCCATCCTCGCGGCGAGCCTGCTCGCGATCCACTCATCCTCCCACCCCGTCTCGAAGCTTCCCGAGGGGGCGGAGCCGTAAAGTATCTCGAAGAGGTTCGACATGCAGTGGACCTCGCCGCTCATCTCTTCCGCAGCGAAGAGGGTCTCGCCCTCTTCCTGCGAGAGTACGAATCTGGCGGCGTTCCATATCTTGTTCGCGAAATGCTTGCCGACCTCGAGCTTCTTCTCATCGAAGGACAGGTCCTGCCCCGGCGGCGAGAGCATCATCAGGGAGAACCTGAAGGCGTCCGCGCCGTGATTGTCGATTATATCGATCATATCGGGGGAGTTGCCGAGAGACTTGCTCATCTTCTGACCCTTGCCGTCCCTCACGATCCCCGTTATGTAGACGTCGTGGAAAGGTATCTCTCCCATGAACTCTATCGAGGCCATTATCATCCTCGCGACCCAGAAGAATATGATGTCGCCGCCCGTTACCAGAACATCGGTCGGGTGGAACTTCTTCAGGTCGTCCGTCTCGCCGGGCCAGCCCATCGGAGAGAAGGTCCAGAGCCAGGAGGAGAACCATGTATCGAGAACATCGTCGTCCTGCCTTATATTTTTCGATCCGCAGCCGGTGCAGGCGTCCGGGTCATCGCGGGAGACGATCTCGATCCCGCAGTCGTCGCAGTACCAGACCGGGATCCTGTGCCCCCACCACAGCTGCCGTGAGATGCACCAGTCCCTGATGTTCTCCATCCAGCTGAGGTAGATGTTCTTCCATCTCTCGGGGTAGAATACCGTCTCGCCCTTCTTCACGACGTCGATCGCCGGCGCCGCGAGGCTGTCCATCTTGAGGAACCACTGCTTCGAGACGTAAGGCTCGATCACGTTGCCGCAGCGGTCATGATGGCCGACCGAGTGACGGTAGTCCTCCGTCTCTCTCCTCAGTTCCTGCTTCTCCAGCTCGGTGAGGACCGCTTTGCGGGCCTCGTATATATCCATGCCGGCATAGGCGCCGGCTTTGTCGTTCATTATGCCTTTTGAGTCGATCACGACGAATGGATCGAGCCCGTGTCTCAGGCCGATCTCGAAATCGGTCGCATCGTGGGCGGGGGTTACCTTGAGGAATCCCGTGCCGAATTCGGGATCGACCGCCTCATCGAGGATGATCGGGATCTCACGGTCGGTCAGCGGGAGACGTACCATCTTCCCATCGAGCTCCTTCGCCCTTTCGTGCTCCGGGCTCATCGCGACGGCGACATCGCCGAGCATCGTCTCGGGCCTCGTCGTCCCGACGATGACCTCTCCGGACCCGTCGGTGAAGGGGTAGGCTATGTACCAGAGTTTCGAGTCCTCCTCGCGGAACTCGACCTCCTCGTCGCTTATCGCGGTCCCGCAGTGGGGGCACCAGTTGACGATATATCTTCCGCGGTAGATCAGGCCCTTCTCATGGAGGCGCACAAAGATCTCGCGGACCGCCTTCGAGACACCCGGATCGAGCGTGAAGACCTCGCGTGACCAGTCGAGTGAGGCTCCGAGACGGCCCAGCTGCTCGACTATCCTTCCGTGATATTGTTCCTTCCAGCTCCAGCACTCCTCGAGGAACTTCTCCCTTCCGAGATCGGTCCTCGTGATTCCCTTCGCCGCGAGGGAACGCTCCACTACATTCTGCGTTGCGATCCCGGCATGGTCGGTGCCGCTGAGCCAGAGCACCTCGCTGCCTGTGATCCTTTTCCACCTGCAGAGGATGTCCTGAACGGTCGTACCGAGCGCGTGGCCCACTGTCAGCATCCCGGTAACGTTCGGAGGCGGGAGTATTATGCAGTATGCGGGATCATCGGAAGCGGCGTCGGCCGTGAAGACCTCGGCGCCGGTCCAGCGAGCGCTCCACTTCTTCTCTATATTACCTGGCTTGTATACCTTCTCGAGCATCCTGTCTCCTTGCCGTGCGGCCTGATGTCTTATGGAATATGTCAATCTAACACAGCTTGCAGCGCCGGTCAATATCAGCCCCGCGTGGCGAACCAGATGAAGGCCACCGTTCCGGCGGGGATGAGATACCATGAAAACCTGTGGAACCTGCCCCTGCCCAGTATCCAGACAAGCAGCCTCAGGGCCGCATATCCGCTCGCGAACGCTACCGCCGCCGAAGCGATCAGCACCGTCGTCTCGCCCGCTGTGATTCCCGGGCCGGCCGAAACCGATTCGAGCAGCAGGGCCCCGAGGATCGCGGGGATTGAGAGCAGGAACGAGAACTCTGCCGCGGCAGTGAAGCCAAGGCCGCAAAGCATCGCCGTCGTTATCGTCCAGCCGCTCCTCGAGCATCCGGGAAGTATGGCCACTGCCTGCGCGATGCCGATCAGGGCCGCGATCTTCCAGGTCATCGCGGAGTCCCCCCCCTTCCCCCTGGAAAAGAGAAGGAAGAATCCCGTTACCACGAGAAAGGCCGATGCGAGGAGGGGCGAACCGAAAGCGGTCATAAGCGGCCCTCGCAGCGAGAGCCCGACGACGGCCGCCGGTATCGAACCGAGGGCTATAAGCCCTATATATGAGATATCGTCTCTTACCGGGCCTTCCGCCCTGAGCCCCGATCTGATCCAGGTGTAGAGCGAAAGGGCGAGGCGTGCGAGCTTCTTTCTGTAGTAGACGAATACCGCGCCGAGCGTTCCGGCGTGGACCGCCGTCTCGAATAGGATATTCCCGTCGGATCCGCCGACCCCGAGAAGGGCTCCGCCTATCACCAGGTGGCCCGACGAGCTGACCGGCAGAAATTCCGTTATACCCTGGACTATCGCCAGGACGATCATCGATATCAGTTCACCGAACATCCAGAGATCCTTCTAGCCGAGATAAAAGGCCGCCACTCCCAAAAACATACCGAGCTTGAGCAGCAGACTCACAAAAGCCGGCGACCTTCGCCGCAGGCAGAATACGGATGATACAACAAGTATCGGCAGGACGGACAGCAGCATTGTCACGAGATACGCCTTACCGAAGATGCCGTATATATATGGAAGCGGGATCGATATAGCCAGTCCGATGAAGA
>CAYWGA010000056.1:0-23572 GCA_964457905.1 uncultured bacterium
GTCGTCGATGTCGGAATCGCCGCGACTCCTACAGTTGAGATCATGGTCCGGCACCTCGGCTGCGACGGCGGGATCGTGATCACCGCCAGCCATAATGGCGAGGCGTGGAACGCCCTGAAGCTTCTCGACGGTCAGGGAGAGTTCATCGACTCTGCCGCCGTGGTTCGGATCAGGGAATTGGTCGAGAGCGGGACCGGGCTGTACAAGCCGGCTGAACGGTATGGTTCTTACGAGGTATACGATGGAGCCGACCAGGATCATATAGACAGGATTCTTTCACTCGAAGCAATAGATACGGATGATATAAAGAAGGCGGGGCTGAAGGCGGCGATCGACTGCGTGAACGGAGCGGGGAGCCGGATAGTCCCGCTGATGCTCGGTCAACTCGGAGTCGAGGTAACGGCCCTGTATACCGACGTCGATTCCCCTTTCCCGCACGATCCCGAACCGCGGCCAGTGAACCTCACTGAACTCGCGGCGGCTGTCGCTGATTCGGGAGTTGATATCGGATTTGCGTGTGATCCTGACGCCGACAGGCTCGTGCTGGTCGACGGTTCAGGAACCGTCCTTAGCGAAGAGCTGACACTCTCACTTGCCACTGACTTCGTGCTGGGTATCGAGAAAGGCCCCGTCGTCGTCAACCTGTCGACTACGAGACGGATCGATGATGTGGCGGCGAAGCACGGTGTTGAATCTTTCAGATCGAAGGTCGGTGAGGCCAACGTGATAGAGGTGATGAAGGAGAAGGGGGCCGTCATAGGCGGAGAGGGTAACGGCGGTGTCATATACCCGAAGGTGCATCGCGGCAGGGACGCGATGACGGGTATAGCGCTCATCCTGCAGCATATCGTTTCAACGGGGAAAAGCATCGGTGATCTGGCCGCAGGACTCCCCGATTACAGCGTTCTCAAGGAGAAGATATCGTTTGCCGGATCGTTCGAGGAGCTTTCCAGCAGACTCAGAGATACATTCGACGGGACATATAACGACCTTGATGGTATAAGAATTGATATGGATAATGGCTGGGTACATGTCAGAAGGTCGAATACCGAGCCAGTAGTAAGGATAATAGCCGAAGCGGAGAGCGCCGGACTTGCCGAAAAGCTTGTGGCACAGGCATCTGAGGTGGCAGCTACGCTTTGAGTTCGAATTAAAAGGCAAACAGTGGCCGGCAGATAACCGGCGTAAAAATACCCACGGTGGATGGTAGTGCACCGTGATTTTACCCGGCGGGCAGGCCGCCCGCTTTATCGGGGGAGCTTTAAATGTGCGGAATAGTCGGATATATCGGCAAGAGCAATAATGTAGGAGATGTCCTGCTCGAGGGACTCAAGAGACTTGAATACAGAGGGTACGATTCGGCGGGGATCGCTATCGCGCGCGACGGCGAACTCTTTACCGACAAGATGCCGGGCAAGATCAAGGAACTCGAGGATATCCTCAAGGGCAAGGACCTCTCGGGTACACTCGGTATAGCGCATACGAGATGGGCCACACATGGTGAACCCAACAGGATAAACGCGCACCCTCATTATTCCTCCGACGGAAAGATCGCTCTCGTACATAACGGGATCATCGAGAATTACCAGACATTGAAGAAGTCACTTATCGCAGAGGGACGGGAGTTTGTATCGGAGACCGATACCGAGGTGCTTGCTCACCTGATCGAGAGGTTCTACAACGGCGACGATCTTGAGTTCGCTGTCCAGAAAGCTCTCGAATTAGTGGAGGGTACATACGGGATCCTCGTCATATCAGCTTCCGAGCCTGAGAAGATAGTCGCGGCGAGGAACGGTTCCCCTGTGGTATTCGGTGTCGGCGATGACGAATACATCATCGCGAGCGACGTCGCCGCTCTTCTCAAGCACACGCGCCAGGTGATCTATCTCGAGGATCAGCAGATGGTAGTAGCGACTCCCAAACATTTCACTACGATGACTGTCCAGAACGAGTACGTGGAGCACAAGATCCAGGAGGTCGACTGGGACCTCGAACAGATAGAAAAGGGCGGATACGACCACTTCATGCTCAAGGAGATCTTCGAGCAGCCCGAGACGATCCGCAACGCGATGCGGGGAAGGCTTATCGCGGAGACGGGACACGCGAAGCTGGGCGGACTCAACATGTCAGAAAAAGAACTGCGCGATGTCAAACGCATGGTCATCCTCGGATGTGGAACGAGCTGGCACGCCGGGCTCCTCGGCGAGTACATGATCGAGGAGAAGGTGCGCATTCCCGTTGAGGTCGAATACGCGAGCGAGTTCCGTTACCGTAACCCCGTTCTCGAGGACGGGACGCTCGTCTTTGCAATAAGCCAGTCGGGGGAGACTGTCGATACGCTCGCCGCGCTGCGTGAGGCGAAGAACCGAGGTTCTCATTGCATGGGTATCGTCAACGTCGTTGGTAGCACTATCGCCCGCGAATCGAACGCCGGTGTCTACATCCATGCCGGACCGGAGATAGGCGTCGCGTCGACCAAGGCGTTCACATCCCAGATAACGGTACTGTCGCTGCTCGCACTGATGTTCGGACGGCAGAGGAACCTGTCGCAGTCCGAGGGACTCGATATGATAGCGGCAATGCACGCTCTTCCCGACCAGGTGGCGCAGATCCTCGAGATGAATGACAAGATCAGAGACATAGCGGAAAAGTATCACATGCACGACAATTTCCTGTATCTCGGCCGTGGACCGAACTATCCGGTCGCGCTCGAGGGCGCGCTGAAGCTCAAGGAGATATCGTACGTTCACGCGGAAGGATACCCCGCTGCCGAGATGAAGCACGGACCGATCGCGCTGATCGATGAGAATATGCCGGTGGTGATCATATGCCCCCGTGATGCCGCCTACCAGAAGATCGTAGGAAACATCAACGAGGTGAAGGCGAGGCACGGCAAGGTGATCGCGATCACGACAGAGGGTAATGACGAGATCATCGAGATGGCCGACCACGTGATTTTCATCCCGAAGACCCTCGACTACCTTTACCCCATACTTACAGTCATCCCGCTGCAGTTAATGGCTTATCATATCGCGGTGATGCGGGGCTGTCATGTAGATCAGCCGCGCAACCTCGCGAAGAGCGTTACAGTTGAATAGAAGGGAGCTGATCCGATGAAGCGGATCATCAGCACTGACAAGGCTCCTGCCGCCGTCGGCCCATACAGCCAGGCGGTAAGGGCCGGAGATACATTGTTTATCTCGGGACAGATCCCGATCGATCCGGCCACGGGCAAGATGGTCGAGGGAATCGAGGCCCAGGTGGAACGCGTTATGGAGAACATCAAGGCGATCGTCGGGGAAGCCGGTGGAAGCATGGACTCCATCGTTAAATGTACCGTGCTTCTCAAGTCGATGGGTGACTTCAAGGTGATGAACGGGATCTATGCGAAGTACTTTGAATCGGATCCCCCCGCAAGGGCAGCGTTCGAGGTATGCGAGCTTCCGCTCGGAGCCATGGTCGAGATAGAGGCGATAGCCCTGCTCGATTGAGCTTCTTTACAATGCCCCTGGATTTATTTATCGTTTGTCGGGCGGGAATGGATGGGGTCTGGTGGTCCCCGAGGACTTCAAATCCTTCTGCCGGGTGCTAAAACCATCCGGGGTGGGTTCGATTCCCACACGTTCCCGCCATATCTCTGCCGCAACAGGGAGAAACGTTTGGATCTTCGCGGACTGATAATCCCCCTCATGACCCTGGCGGTACTGACCGTCGGCAGCGACTGTCTGGCGCAGGAACAGGCGCCGGCACAGGCGGACACGACAGTGAAGAAAGCCGAAGAACAGGACTGGTCCTCGGAGAATATCAAGGAACTTCTCGCGCAGGAGACAGGCGATCCCGACATCGAGGGTTCGACCTGGAAGAAGAAAAAGAACCCGAGGACTGCGATGCTCTGCTCACTCGTTTTCCCCGGGCTTGGCCAGATCTACAACGAGAAACCGTTCAAGGCTGTCATAGCCCTCGGCCTCGAGACATACTACATAATGAACATCGTCACCAGCTACAGGAACGCCGACGACGCCCTCCAGGAGAGAGACAGCTATGAGCAGTACATGCCCTGCGGTGATAATATGTGTCTCAATCCGGAATGGGAGACCGCCAATGCCTGGTACGAGGAGTTCAAGGAGAGGACCATAGACTGGGTATGGTGGACCTCGGGGATCGTTCTTCTCGTCATGCTAGATGCCTACGTTGATGCCCATCTTCACGATATGCAGTTCCGTGTCGAGACCGCCCGCACTGGCGGAGGCACGGGACTCGCCGTAGTAGTTGATTTCTAGGCAGGTATGTTGCATTATGTCCCGTGAAACAGATACAGGCGCTACCCGTATATATATGTGAACATAGACCGACCGGAGGATTTGATGTCAGAGAAGAGTAACGGCAGTAAAAAGAAGGAAGCTCCGCAGAAGTCGAAGTTTCGTGAATATGTAGAGATAGTCGTTACGGCGGTCGTTCTCGCGCTGATAGTCCGTGCGCTCATAGTCCAGAGCTATCACATACCTTCCGAGTCGATGGAGAATACCCTTCTGAAGGGCGATTTCCTCTTCGCGTCCAAGTTCATCTACGGCGCCAGGGTCCCCATGACCGACTACAGGCTCCCCGCTTTCACCGATCCCAAGCCGGGCGACATCATCATCTTCAAGTACCCCAGGGATGAAAAGACCGACTATATCAAGCGGTGTGTCGCGATCGAGGGGCAGACCGTAGAAGTCAGAGGCAAGGTCCTCAAGATCGACGGCGTGGTTATGGATGAAAAGTACACCAAGCACATCAGGGGCGGCAGGGTACTGAGTAACTACGGCCCCAGGACTGTCCCCAAGGGGCACCTTTTCGTCATGGGCGACAACAGGGACAACAGCTCCGACTCCCGTGAATGGGGCATGCTCGACCGGAAGCTTGTCATGGGCAAGGCCCTATTCATCTACTTCTCCGTCCAGAAGCAGTGGCCCTGGGTACGGGTCACAAGGATCGGCGACCTGATCAAATGAGCCGGCGTCCGTCCTGATATCCTGACAATATCTACCAGTAGTTCCTCCTGAAGGCATCATATTTGCAACTTTTACAAACGAGGGTTGCGGAAAGCCATGGCGAGGCTGTTGCCTGGCCTGGACATGAAAGGCGAACTGCTTTACTGACACCAGTTTGTCGTCCTTGACAAACAGATGTCCAGACCCTACATTAGGGCATGAAGTTAGCAGTCCTATATGGAGAGTGCCAGAAATGAAGGCAAAAAATGATGTAACTCCTGTAGAATCAGGGATGTTGCACAGCGTGGTGGATTTGTTTGTCGAGACTGGAAAGCCGGTCAGCTCGAAGATGCTGAAGAAAAGATACCGGCTTCAGACCAGTTCGGCAAATATCCGTGCAATCCTCCATCGCCTCGAATCCCGCGGCCTGCTTTACAAGCCCCATGTTTCGGCCGGAAGAGTACCGAGCGACGCGGGATACAGGCTGTATGTGGACGAGATCGGGAGGATAGGACGGCCAGCCAGGCGTGTCATCGACCAGCTCAAGACGAGGATGGGACGTGACAGGGGCGACATGCGCGGGATGATGACAAAGACTTCCCGCCTGATCAGCGAGCTTACCAACTGTGTCGGACTTATGGTCGGGGTCTTCGGCCCGGGCGGCAGAGTCGGCAGGCTCGAGATGATCCAGCGCGAAGGAAACAGGGCGCTTGTCATCCTTCGGACCGAAGATGGAAGAGAGAGGATGGCCGAGGTCGAGATGGATCGCAGGTATATGCCTCGCGTCGTCGACAGGGCCGTTCAGATAATAAACGAGAGGGTTACAGGTTGCCCCCTCGTCGAGGCAGCTGCCCGCCTGGCCGGATGTGCCAGGGAGTTTTCCGGACCGGACAGGGAGATAGCCGGTGTCGTCGCGGGGGAATCGGACTACCTCTTCGGAGGTACGTATGACCTCGAGTATTACCTTAGAAAAACAGACAATACAGAAGATATACCTGAACTGCAGGACCCGCGTATACTGCGCTCTCTCGTCACTCTCATGGGAGAGAAGAGCCTGATGCTCCGGGTGATGAAGAATCGTATAGGCCGGGGAGTGGTGGTGACGATAGGCGGAGAGAACGAGATCGAGGAGTTGAAGGACTTCTCGGTAGTAACAAGAGCGATACCCGCAGGAAGGTGTGAAGGGCTGCTTGGAGTCCTTGGGCCGACGAGGATGAGCTACAGGTCGGTCATGGCCCTGCTTGACGGGATGGCCCGCGAACTGATAGAGCTTTGAATGTAATGAAGACTCAGGAGGGGATGGCGATCGTAACGGAAGGAATGCCCCTTGACCAGCGAAGGTGAAAAGACCGGAGATGCCGGATCCACCCGCAAGGTGGAGATCAAGGATGCTGTCGGACCCGATGATATCGAGATCCTGCATGACGATGTTGAAGTGGATGAAGTGACGGAGCAGGGCGAAGATACTGTGGAGATAGACGTCTCTGCCGACCCTGAATGGCTGAGGCAGATCGATTCGCAGGAAGAAGAAAAACCCGCGAAAAAGCCGAAGGTCAAGGATACCGGCAGGAAAAAGTCCAAAAAAGCCTCTCAGATTGAGATGCTGGACCACTTGGCGCGCAAGAACGAGATGCTTCAGAAGCTCCGCGAACGACTCGTTGAAACAGAAAAAGTTGTTGAATTAAAAGAAGATAGGCTGATTCGCCTCGCGGCGGAGTTCGAAAACTACAAGAAGAGGACCAGTCGGGAATGGGATTTGCTTAAAAATCAAGCGAATGCCGGACTTTTATCGGAAGTACTCGGCGTTCTCGACGACCTGGACCGGGCGTTCGAGCATTCGGGGGATTCGATTGAACATTTTAGAAATGGCATATCGCTTATTCACTCATCCCTTATCGACATGCTTAAGCGTAACGGACTCAGCGAGATCGAATCGGCAGGCAAGCCGTTCGATCCACAGTTTCATGAGGCAGTAGCCGAAATGCATAGCGAAAACGTTGATGTGGGATTCGTCGCTGAAGTGATTTTGAAAGGTTATAAGTTGAATGACCAGGTGCTCAGACCGGCCAAAGTAGTTGTCTCGAAGGGCAGCGAGTAAACAGGGCAGGGCACCGCCGGAAAAGGAAATCAAAATGGGTAAGGTAATTGGTATCGATCTCGGAACGACAAACTCGTGCGTCGCTGTAATCGAGGGAAACGAGCCGGTGATCATTCCTAACGCCGAGGGTGGAAGAACCACTCCTTCGGTCATCGCCCTGGCGAAGAACAACGAGAGACTCGTCGGACAGCTGGCAAAGCGGCAGCAGGTGACCAATCCCGACAACACGATATACAGCATCAAGCGTTTCATCGGCAGAAGGTTCTCCGAGGCCGAGGAAGAGATACAACAGGTAAGCTATGAGATCAAGACCGGCAAGAACGACGAGATACTCGTCAATCTGAAGGACCGCAGTTATCGTACGCAGGAAGTGTCGGCGATGATGCTCCGTGCGATCAAAACATTTGCCGAGGAGTATCTCGGTGAAGAGGTCACGGAAGCTGTCATCACCGTTCCGGCCTATTTCAACGACGGCCAGCGTCAGGCGACGAAGGACGCGGGCAAGATCGCGGGCCTCGAAGTGAAGAGGATCGTAAACGAGCCGACAGCGGCAGCGCTCGCCTACGGACTCGACAAGGAGAAGAAGGGCAAGATCGCCATTTACGATCTCGGCGGCGGTACCTTCGACATCTCTATACTCGAGCTCAGTGAAGGTGTGTACCAGGTAAAGTCGACCAACGGCGACACGATGCTCGGTGGCGACGATTTCGACAGAGTCATCGTCGAGTTCATAGTTGATAATTTCAAGGAAACTGACGGTGTGGACCTGGCCGAGGACAAGATGGCCATGCAGAGGATCAGGGAAGCGGCGGAGAAGGCGAAGTGCGAGCTCAGTACGGTCCACGAGACGAACATAAATCTTCCATTCATCTGCGCGAACGAGGAGGGCCCGAAGCATCTCGATATGGTCCTGACAAGGGCCGAGATGGAGAAGCTGATACATCCCCTCGTGCAGAGAACGCTCGAGCCCTGCAAGCAGGCGCTCGAGGACGCGCACCTCAAGGTCGATAGCATCGATGAAGTCATCCTGGTCGGCGGCTCGACAAGGATCCCCGCCGTGAAGAAGTTCGTGAAGGACTTCTTCCGTATGGATCCCCACAAGGGCGTCAACCCCGACGAGGTAGTTGCCATGGGCGCTGCCATCCAGGGCGGAGTCCTCTCTGGCGATGTCGATGAGATCCTGCTGCTCGATGTCACTCCGCTCAGTCTCGGAATCGAGACTCTCGGCGGGATGATGACGACACTGATCCACCGTAATACGACTATTCCCTGCAAGCAGGGACAGGTCTTCTCCACGGCGACCGACAATCAGCCTGCAGTGAGCATCCATGTGCTGCAGGGTGAACGAGAGATGGCCAAGGACAACAGGACCCTCGCAAGGTTCGACCTTGTAGGTATCCCGCCGGCACCGCGCGGAGTGGTGCAGATCGAGGTCACATTCGATATAGACGCCGATGGCATCATGCATGTCTACGCCAAGGACCTCGGCACCGGCAAGGAACAGAATATCCAGATCAAGGTCGCCAGCGGCCTGTCAGAGGACGACGTAGAGAGAATGGTAAAAGACGCCGAGGAGCATGCCCTCGAGGACGAAAAGAAGAGAAAGGTCGCAAGGGTCCGCAACGAGGCGGAGATCCTTCTCTATTCGACCGAGAAGACTCTTGAGGAGCATGCCAGCATGATTCCCGCTGATGACAAGATCGTCATAGAAGGCTCGGTGCGTGAACTCAGGGAACTCATCAAAAGTGAGGACAGTGATACTGAGGATATCCGCAGATCCGCTGAAAATCTGTCAACAGCAGTATACAAGATCGCGGAACTTATGTATCATCATGCGACCACCGACAGCGATTCGCTCGGTGGGTAAAAATCTGATATCTCAATAACCGGCGTATAGATATTTCAAGCGACCGGATGGGGCATGACAAAAAGGGACTACTACGAGGTGCTCGGCGTCGAGCGGAGCGCTTCGGCCGATGATATAAAGAAAGCTTATCGCAAGCTCGCTCTCAAGTATCATCCCGACAAGAATCCAGGCGACCACGAGGCCGAGGAGATGTTCAAGGAGGCCACAGAGGCCTATGAGGTTCTCCGCGACCAGAAGAAGAGGTCGCAGTATGACCAGTTCGGCCACGCCGGGATGTCCAGCGGCGGAGGTGGAGCCGGGGGATACGATTTCAGCGGCGGGTTCGATCTGAGCGATGCGCTGCGCGCTTTCATGCGTGATTTCGGGATGGGAGGCGGTGGCGGCGGATTCGATTTCTTCGGGGGATCGCAGGGAGGCGGAAGAAGACGCGGTGGAGCGAGGATGAAGGGAAGGGACCTCCAGATCCATCTCAAGCTCACACTCAAAGAGATATCCCTTGAGACCGTCAAGAAGATCAAGGTCACGAGGATGGTTCCATGCAAGGAGTGCGGCGGCGAGGGTACCGCAAAGGGCTCCGAGCGCAGGACCTGTCCGACCTGCCAGGGGCAGGGAGAGGTCAGGCAGGCAGCTCGGTCGCTTTTCGGGACCTTTGTCAACGTATCAGCCTGTTCGACATGCGGCGGTGAGGGCACGATAGTGACCGATCCCTGCGCCAAATGCAGCGGAGACGGGCGGGTCCAGGGTACCAGCAGTGTCGAGGTGAAGATCCCCGCGGGAGTCTCAACGGGCAACTATATAACCCTCTCCGGACAGGGCGACTCCGCTCCGAGGGGCGGAATACCTGGCGACCTCATTATCGTTATCGAGGAGACCGAGGACAAGATATTCGAGAGGCATGGATTCGACATCCTGCTCGACCTGCCTGTTACATTCAGCCAGCTGACGCTCGGAGACAAGGTAGAGATACCGACTCTGGAAGGGAAGGCTGCCCTGAAGATCCCGGCGGGCACTCACTCACACAAGATATTCCGCCTTAAAGGCAAGGGTATCCCGCGGCTTCATGACCACGGCCAGGGTGATCAGCTAGTCAGGCTGATAGCATGGACGCCGCAGAACGTATCGGGCGACGAGAAGAAAGTCTTCGAGGACCTCGACGATAAACTCAAAGGCGACCTTCCCCCCGCGGGCAGGAAGGTCTACACTTCCTGATATGTCATCAGAAAGATTTTTCATCATAAACGAATCACCCTCTGAGGGAGACTTTGTCTCGCTCGGCGAGGGTGAATCACGCCACCTCTTCAAGGTCGTAAGGGCCAGGCCCGGAGACGATGTGACCCTGCTCGATGGAGAGGGGGGTACGTACAGGGCCGTCATCAGTACGGGCGGCACGATAGGAGGCCTGAAGAAAGGTTCGAGCGTGACAGCTGAGGTCATCACTGTCGAGAAAGCGGATCCGGCTTTTATCGTCGATATCGCCATGCCGCTGATCAAATCGCACAGGATGGATTACGCCATCGAGAAGTGCGCTGAAATGGGCGTGAGGCGGATCATTCCGTTCCGCTGCGAGAGAAGTATATGGAAGGGTGGAGAGGAGGAAGCCGGGAAGAAACGGGAGCGGCTCGAGAGAAAGGTCGCCGCGGCCTGCAAACAGTCCGGAAATCCCTGGTTCACCAGGATAGAGCCGGTGGCAACCTTTGCCGGTCTGACAAAAATGCTCGACGGCTACGATGGTGTCTATCTCGCCGATACTGAAGGAGCGTCCTTTTCAGAGGCGTTCGGGAGCCGGGATACCAGCGGTGATGTAATCGGCATAGTCGGCCCGGAGGGTGGATTCACCGAGATGGAGAGGGAAGCGATACTCTCTGCGGGAGCCGTCAGGGTCTCCCTGGGACTGAACAGGCTCAGGAGCGAAACGAGCGCCTTCCTGATCGCCTCAGGCATGATTCTCTGTAAAAAAGAGATGTAGGAAGAGATATATCCCGCCTTTTGTTGACGCATACAGCAGCGCTTGTATATAATTCTCGATTAGTCATATCCGGGACCTGACCTCGAAAGGGATGCCATGGCTGGAAATATACTCACGACAAAACTGCAGGACGACCTCAAGACGGCGATGAAGGCGAAGGACAAGCTTCGGGTCAGCACCCTGAGGATGTTGATCAACGAGATGAAGAACGCCCAGCTCGATGAAAGAGGGGAAGAACTGCCGGAGGCGAAGGAGATCGCCATTCTCACCAGTTACGCCAAGAAGAGGCGCGAATCGATCAAGAGTTACGAAGAGGGCGGCCGCGAAGATCTCGCGGAGAGTGAGCGCCAGGAACTCGAGATAGTGATGGATTATCTTCCCGAGCAGATGAGCGAGGACGATATAAGGGCCGAGATCGTCAAGACAGTCGCCGAGATGGGCGCGAGCGGACCCCAGGATATGGGCAAGGTGATGGGGCCTCTGATGGGGAAATTCAAGGGCCGCGCCGACGGTAGTGTAGTAAAAACGATAACTATGGAAATACTGCGAGGCGGAAAAGGATAGGGTTATGCAGATCTTCCGGATCGTGATACTGGCTTTTCTGGCCTGGTTCTTCGTCGTAGGTGTGAAGAGGGGCCTGATACGTCAGCTACTCGAAGTGGTCGGGATCATCGTGGCCTTTCTCGCCGCGTTCTATTTTGCCCACAATCTCGCCGAATGGATAGAGGTCAGGACTTCGGCTGATTACAGGGTCTCGCTCGCGATAGCGGCGCTTGGGATATTCATCGGTATAATCATCGGTGTGCACTTTGTCGGCCTGGGACTGAAGAAGCTTTTCGGACTGACCATCATGGGAGTGTTCGACCGTGTAGCCGGTGGACTGTTCGGGGCACTCAAGGGTGTACTTATCATCAGCCTGGTGCTCTCGGTGATAATGATCCTGCCCTTTCCCGACGATATAAAAGAAGAGCTGAGAGAAGATCCGGTTACAGGCGCGATCTACCCCGTGCTGCCGGTCATGTTCGACGCGGTAGTCAGCAATATTCCAGGCGGTGCAAGGTTCGAGCAGATCGCCAGGATCAAGGACTCCGAAGCGGTCAAGGACGCGAAGAAGAAGCTCGACAATATTAAAGAGGATTTCGAGACTAGCAAGGATCGCCTCGAGATGGACCCGGAAGACTGATCCCGAATCCCCCGAAAAGGAATACCAATGGATCCAGGCGCGAGACGTTCCGCATTGAAAGACGAACTGTCGCAGGCAGCGGACAAGCTTGAGCTTGGCGCCGTCCTTGAGATGGTCGCCGGGAACGCCTCATCCCCGCGCACGGCCGCGGCGCTCAGATCCGTGCGGATACTCGAAAATATCGACGATATAGAAAAGGCCCACAACGAGACCCTCGAACTGATGAAGCTCAGGCAGAACGGCGAGGACCTGCCTGTCGCCGGCTGGAACGACAGTACGGACGAGCTGTCGCGGATCAGCGCCGAGGGAATGACATCTTCAGGCGAGGATCTGGCGTCGATCGCCGGAGCCGAGAAGAAGGCTGGCGAAGTAAGCAGGTTCCTGGCGAGGTCGAAAGAGGATCTCCCCCTGCTGGCGGAATATCTCGAAGGGTTCTCTGTAAGGGATGATATCGTAAAGAAGATCGAGAAGACGATCGGCCCCGATTTCGAGGTGCTCGACAGGGCGAGTCCTGAATTGGCCCGATTGAGAAAAAAGGTCGGCAGCCTGCGCGCTAAACTCCGCAAGGAATGCTCCGATTTTGTGGCCTCGCATACGAAGGGCAAGGGAGAGGAGTTCGTGACTGTCCGCGGGGAGAGATTCGTCGTATCACTCCCGAGGGACGAGGCATCCCAGGTCAAGGGTATCGTCCATCACCAGAGCGGCAGCGGTGCGTCTCTGTTCATGGAACCGCTCGCTTTCGTAGAGGAGAACAATCATCTCGAGGCGGCGATCCACAATGAACGGGACGAGGTCCTCAAGATCCTCGCGGCTCTTTCAGCGGAGGTGTACTCCGCAAAACCCGAACTCACGCACAACCAGGACAATCTCCTTATCCTTGACGCTATAAGGGCAAGGGCGATATTCGCGGACAGGTACAATTGCATCCGGCCCGGCCACAGCAGCGACGGGACCCTGGTGATCAGGTCGGCAAGGCACCCCCTTCTGGAGAAGGGTTTTTCCGAAGAGGGAGAGGGCAGGGAGGTAACAGGTCTCGACCTGTCATGCGGGGAGGGACTAAAGATCCTAGTCATATCGGGTCCTAACGCCGGCGGAAAGACAGTGGCGCTGAAGACTGTCGGGCTTATGATCATGATGGACAGGCACGGTCTTCTGCTGCCATGCCTCGACGGTACGATCGTCCCCGACCACACAGAGATATTTGTTGATATTGGCGATGACCAGTCTATTGAAAAATCACTCAGCACATTCTCTTCGAGAGTGATCAAGATGAACAGGATCCTCGAACTCGCAGGCCCGGGATCCCTCGTACTCGTCGACGAGATCGGGGACGGGACCGATCCCGAGGAGGGTGCGGCCCTGGCCGGAGCTCTGCTCGAGGACCTCTCGCAGCGATGCGGACGTTCGATAGTGACGACTCACATGAGTTTTCTCAAGGGCTGGGCCCATGACACGGAATACGCGGAGAACGCGACACTTGAATTCGACCCCGACGCGCTGCAGCCACTCTACAGGATGAAGATGGGAATCCCCGGGAGAAGCTGGGGTATCGAGACGGCCTGCAGGATGGGACTCCCCGGCGGGATCATAGGCAGGGCGAGAGAGAATATGGCCAGTCCGTCTCTCAGGCTCGAGGAACTTCTCGCCGACCTGGAGAGGACCGAAAGGATGCTGACCGCGGAGAGGGAACAGTTGCTCGGCAAGGAGGAAGAACTCGAACGGCTTGTCAGCAGCTACCGGGACCGGATCGACCACCTCGAGAAGAACCGTGAGGAACTCGAGCAGGAGGCGCGCAAGAAGGCGCTCGATATCGTCAAGTCGACCCGCGTCGAGATGGAACGGCTGGTAAAGGATATCCGAACCGCTCAGGCGGAGCGCAAGGTGATCGCACGTTCCAAGCAGGAGATACAGAAGAAGGCGGAGAAGTTCGAGAAGGAGATAAAACCACTCAAGCCCAAAGGTTCCCCGAAACCGGTCGACCAGGATGATCTTGCTCCGGGCCGGTGGGTAGAGGTCACGAGTCTCGGCAGAAAAGGGAAAATAATAGAGGCCGAGGGGAGATCGCGGATACTTGTGGAACTGCCGGGAGGGATAAGGGTAGAAACAAAGGCCCGGGACCTCGCTAAGGCGGAAAGCCCGGGGCAGAAGCCGAGAAAACCGCATGTGCGGTACGATATGCCGTACAACGAACCTGTCGACACAGAGCTGATGATCAGGGGGCTCGAGAGGGCCGACGCTATGGAGATGGTCGATGCCTTCATCGATAAAGCCGCCCTGCAGGGACTCGGAACCGTGCGGGTCATCCACGGGATCGGCAGAGGTATATTGAAGAAGGCAGTCTACGACATGTTGAGGAAAGATCCGAGGGTAGCCGATGTCCATCCTGGTGAGCCGGCCATCGGCGGCGACGGGGTGGCGATAGTGAGATTGAAATAACGGGGAGAAGGAAAGATGAACACGAGAAAACTGAGTGAGACAGAAATAATGAAAAACGCGCACGGCGTCGATGCCCGTAACCTTTACAACACGGAAGACGCCATGGTGACCGTGATCACCCTGGTTCCCGGCCAGAAGCTGAAGCGTCACATCACTCCGGTAGATGTGGCCTTCTACGTCATAGAAGGTACGGGAGTAGTAGAGGTCGGCGAGGAAAAGACAGAGGTCACGGCGGATACCCTGGTCGAAAGCCCAAGGGATATCATGCACTGCTGGTATAACGAGAGCGATGCCGATCTGAAGTTCATGGTGATCAAGGCTCCGAAACCGAAGACGAAGACAACATTTATCTCGGATGAATGAAAGCAGCTGAACAGCGATGATACCTGAAAATGTCATAGATGACATCAGGGAGCGGACCGATATCGTAGAGGTTATCGGCGGGGTCCTCGATCTCAAACGCGCGGGGCGTAATTTCAAGGCGAACTGCCCTTTTCACGGGGAGAAGACCCCGAGTTTCATGGTCAGTCCCGAGAAGCAGATCTATCACTGCTTCGGCTGCGGCAAGGGAGGAAACGTTTACAGTTTCCTTATGGAGTACGAGGGCGTAGGGTTCGTCGAAGCGGTAAAGGAACTTGCCAGCCCGCTTAACGTCGATGTAGAGAGGTATCTTATCGGCAGTGAGGACCGCAGCAGGTTCGATCCTTTCTACAGGGCGATGGAATTCGCGCAGATCCATTTCCGGAAGGAACTCGAGGAGAGCAAAGAAGCTACCGAGTACCTCGAACGAAGAGGTTTCGGAAAGGAACTAATTGAGACCTACCGGATAGGTTTCGCCGGCCCTTCCTGGGAGTCCTTGTACAAATCGGCGACCGAGGCCGGGATAAAGAAGGACACCCTTCTCGAGATGGGCCTGATAATGAGGAGCAGGGGTTCGACAGGGTACAGGGACTACTTCAGGAACCGGATAATGTTCCCTATCCGTAATCTTCCGGGTCGGGTAGTCGGCTTCGCCGGGCGTGTTCTGGACAATTCAGAACCAAAATACCTCAATTCGATGGAGAATCCCATCTACCACAAGGGGAAGATTCTCTATGGACTCGATGAGACCAAGGATGATATCCGAAAGTCCAGAACTGCCTTGATAGTAGAGGGTTATGTTGACCACTTGATGCTGTGGCAGAGCGGAATCACCAATATATGCGCCGTTTGCGGCACTTCCCTGACAGAAGATCAGGCCAGACTCCTTGCACGATACGCTAAACGTATATATATTATCAATGACGGTGACAGGGCGGGAGTACGTGCGGCAGTAAGGGCAGCTGACCAGCTTGTAATAGAAGGGCTGGATACCAGCATAGTCGTCCTGCCGGAAAAAGAGGATCCCGACAGTTTCATAAGAAAAGAAGGAGTAGAGGCTCTCCAGAAGTTGATGAGTTCTGCTCCTGATTATTTTGACTACCTCCACGGCGAGGCTCGCAGGGGCCAGAGGACAGCGTCGCGCACGAGGCAGGTCGTAGAGCACCTGCTGGCGACGGTTGCAAGGGTCGAGGACGGGGTGAGGCGAGAGATACTTCTTCAGGAAGTCTCCGGCCTCTTCGATATATCCGTAGAGACCCTCAGGTCGAGCCTAAAGCCGGGGAAGAAGCGCAAGCCGCCAGCCGAACTTCCGGTCCGGCACACCGTCACCAAAAGAGAAGAGACCCAGAAGGTCATGTTCAGGATAGCGCTTACGAGCGCGTCCCTGGCCTCCATGGTCATCGTCAATATGATAGAAGAGGACCTTGAGGGAGAGGAATACAGGAAACTCTTCAGGGCTCTCAAGGAAGCGGTCGAGAACGATATCGACCCGGCCGGCCCTAATTTCGCCGGCTCGATAAGCGACCCGGGACTGTCGGCGCTTATCGCCGAGATAGTACTGGCCGAATCGCCTCCGGGTCCGGCTCGCAAGATCCTGCACGATATGGTGCTGTGGATCAAGAAGGCGTCCCTGAAGACCGATATGGCAGAGATGAAGGAACGTCTCAGGCAGCTGGAAGAAGAAGGATCAGACGAGACTTCATCCGAGAGGATAGGGATCGTCTCGGCATACATACAGATCGAAAGAGAGCTCGGTAAACTGGAGATCAGGGAGGATTCTCAGTCTTGATGGATGTCAACAGGATTGAAGAAGTTCTTGTAGAAGTCCGGAAACTCGCCGGTGAGAAGGGTTATGTCCTCCATGAGGAGATCGAAGTACTCGTAGGCACCGAGTTCAATCCCGAGGATATTATTCCCCTCTATGACAAGCTCAGCGAAGAAAGTATCGAATTCTTCGACTCCGACGAAAAAGCCCGGATGAAGATAGACGCCCAGGCCAAGCGTGAACAAAAAGAGGCCAAGAAATCGGACGATGATCTGACCACCGGCGTCAGGTACGACGATCCGGTCAGGATGTACCTCCGTGAGATGGGTAAGGTCCCGCTGCTCGACCGTGAAGGTGAGATCGAGATCGCCAAGCGTATCGAGGTGGGGAACGGGAAGGTCATCCACGCGATCTTCAACCTGCCCTCTACGACGGACCGTCTTGTCGAATACGTCCGGCGTATCGAGGAAGAGGAGATGCGCCTCGAGGAAGTGATCCAGCTCGAATCAGGGGGCCTCCACCCGCACTACACAGGCAAGAAGGAACAGAAGAAATATACGACGGTCATCAAGGCGATAATCAAGCTGCGCAATGAGACCGACGAGATGAAATCGCGGCTCCGCAAGCGGATCAGCAAAAAGAAGGAAGCTGAGCTGACAAAACAGCTCGAAGAGAAGAACAAGAAACTCAAGGAAAAGTACGCAAAGATAAAGCTCCATCCGAACCAGGTCGTCTATATCGTCGACTGCAACAAGGAGATCCTGCAGGAGCTGGAGAGACATTACAAGGAACTGCGCGAGTACGAGAAGTTCATCGGCATGACAGATGAAGAGGTTCGTGACGCGATCAAGATCATGGAAGGCCGCTCCACGAAAGCAAAGTCGGAGCTGAAGAAAAAGATCAAGTGGTCGAAGGATAACCTCAACGACTTTGCAAGCCGGATCAAGGTGATAGATCGAGAGTGCCGCGCTATCGAAAAACGCGATAATGTCGAGTACAATTCGTTGAAGAAGATCGTTCGTGACGTGAGGTTCGGCGAGCGCAAGGCCGAGAGGGCCAAACAGGAAATGATAGAGGCGAACGTCCGCCTCGTGATCTCAATCGCCAAGCGGTACACGAACCGCGGCCTCGAGTTCCTTGACCTGATACAGGAAGGGAACAGCGGCCTGATGCGGGCCGTCGACAAGTTCGACTACCGCAAGGGATACAAGTTCAGTACTTACGCCACCTGGTGGATCAGGCAGGCTATCACGAGAGCGATTGCCGACCAGGCTAGGACGATCAGGGTCCCGGTGCACATGATCGAGGCTATAAACAAGGTCTCGCGCACCCAGCGGAAGCTGATCCAGGAGTTCGGCAGGGAACCGACCCCCGAAGAAGTCGCCCTCCGCCTGGACTATCCTGTCGGTAAGGTCAAGAGCGTGATGAAGGCATCGATGGAGCCGATATCGCTCGACAGGCCTATCGGCGAAGACGACGACAGCAATCTCAGCGACTTCATAGAGGATACAGGCGCATCCTCGCCCGACCAGACGGCTGCCCACTCGATGCTCAAGGACCAGGTCGCCAGGGTCCTTGCGACACTGACACCGAGAGAGGAAAAGGTCGTCAGATTGAGGTTCGGGCTGGGAGACGGCACTCCGAGGACACTGGAGGAAGTCGGTACGATATTCAAGGTGACGAGGGAGAGGGTGCGGCAGATAGAGGCCAAGGCGCTGAGGAAACTCATGCACCCGAGCCGTGCGAGGAAACTCAAAGGTTATATAGACATCTAGAGTACCTGCATCCATAGATAGAAAAAATAATTGCAGAGGCAGGGGGAGAATGTTAGATTCCCCGTCTGCTGATTCTGAATAGAAAATTCAGGGCCCATAGCTCAGCGGTAGAGCCCCCGGCTCATAACCGGTCGGTCACAGGTTCAAATCCTGTTGGGCCCACCATTATCATCGCCGCCCTCTCAAGGGGCGGCGATGCTGTATGGACTTGTGTATGCACGGCGTGATACTATTTCCTTTCAATAAAATGTCTTCAGGAGGTTCGAATGCGTTACATAGGTTTGTGTATAGCTGTTGCGCTGATTCTCGGATCAGTAACAGTGCGCTCTCAGCAGAAGAGCATCGATTTTTCAGGAAAATGGAAACTCAACAAGGAAATGAGTGATTTCGGTCCGGGCCGGGACGGCAAGAAACGTAAACCACGTTCCTCGAAAATGGTAATCGAGCAGGATAAAAAGAACCTCAAGGTCACGATTGTCCGAAAGAACAAAGACGGCAAGGAAAAGAAAGACAAGATGAAGTATTCCCTCGAGGGAAAGAAATCAAAGAACAAGACTGACTTCGGTAAACGTGAGTCGACCGTCAAGTGGCTGGAAGGTGGACAGGGACTTGAGATCCTCTCGTCGATGCATGTAAAGCGCGGAGAGATGGAGTTCGATATGGAATCAACGGCAACCTGGACGATAGTCGATGGGCAGCTTGTCATCGAATCGATCCGCTATACGCCAAGGGGAGAGATGCTGACAGTCGCCGTTTACGACAGGATGAGCGATCCAGATGAAAAGTGATGGGTATAGGATCAAGTTCAAAAGTCTCGAATGGGAGTCCCCGATTCCCGGGATGAGACAGAAGGTATTCACAGATGGAGCCAGGAGGGTGCGCCTCGTCGAGTACAGCGCCGATATGGAACCGCACTGGTGCGAACGAGGGCACCACGGCTATATCCTCGAGGGGAAATTCGAACTCGAGTTCGATTCGGGCACTGTCGTCTATGAGCCCGGAGACGGGGTCTTCATCCCAGACGGCGCAGAGCACCGGCACAGGGGAACGGTACTGACCGATGTCGTGAGGGTCGTTTTCGTCGAGGATATCTGACCGCGGGGGTTGTCAATTCCCGTTTTTAGTACTACTTTCTCTATATAGCTTTTCCATACAGAAGGAGCTTTAATGCCTCAGCTAGTGCTCGAATATTCCGCGAATATCAGCCAGAAGATAGATAGCACACTTCTCCTGACAGAGATAGCATCCATTATTTCGGCAGCGGGGGGTATCCCTGTCGAGAATTTCAAGAGCAGGCTGATCAGACGGGAAGAGTACCTCGTAGGCAAGGGCGGCAGGAAGGATGCCTTTGTTCATCTCGAGGCCGGTATCTTCTCGGGGCGGACAGTAGAGGTAAAGCGGAGGATCGGCGAAGACTGCATCGAGTACCTCGAAGAATATTTTTCACCCTCGACCGGTGAACTTTCCCTTCAGATTACCGTAGAGATAAGGGAGATGGAGAAAGAGACTTACTTCAAAGCGGCCCAGGAGTGATAGATATGGAACTGGATCCGGATGCGAGGAAATGGGCAGCGCTGTGTCACATCGTGGCGCTCAGCGGGCTTATCTATAATGGAGTAGGATTCGTGCTGGGACCACTCGTGGTCTGGCTGATCAAGAAGGATGAATTCTCGTTCGTGGAGGAACAGGGTAAGGAAGCGATCAACTTCCAGATAACGATGATCATCGCGGCTGTTATCAGCCTGATACTTACCATGGTGGTCGTTGGCCTCTTCCTTACGATCGCGGTGGGGATCGTCATGGTAGTCTTTCCGATAATCGCCGCTGTCAAGTCTAGCAGAGGTGAACATTACAGGTACCCGTTTACGATAAGGTTCATCACATAGTACGCGCAGGCGACGGGAGATGGTATTGAAGGCATATCTTGTCAGGCACGCACAGCCTGTTAACTCATCGGTCGATCCTGCCAGGCCCCTCTCCGCGGAGGGGTTGCGGGAGATCGAAAAGGTCGCCGGGTACCTGGCGCAGCGGGGGGATGTAGTTCCCGAGGTGATCGTTCACAGCGACAAGACGAGGGCGAGGCAGACAGCCGAGGTCCTCGCCACAACACTCGCCCCTCCAGGCGGAGTACGTGAGGAGTACGGACTGGGGCCCGGCGACGATGTCGTTGGGTGGGACGCTTACCTCGCGGCGTCGCCGGGCATGATGCTCGTCGGACACATGCCTTTCATGGGCCTGCTCTCGTGCGAACTCACAAAGGGCGAGGTCTGCGGATGGAACACAGAATTCAGGACTGCCGAGGTCTCCTGCTTCGAGTGTATCGAAGGGAGCACCTGGAAGCTCCTATGGCATATCGCTCCGGAAGATATTTAATCCGGCCCGAAGATTGCGTGGAATTACCTGTCGTTTCCTGTTTCCCGATTCGTTATGGCGGAACGGTCCGGGGCACGGGAAGCTATCTTTTTGATATATAAGGGCTTGTGTCCTCCAATCATGGCTGAGTGGCCATAAGCCAATATATTGCACAGGGTTACTTTGCAACGACGGGGTTTTATAATGCAACTCAGGCGCAGCGTATTGATCGCCCTTCTAGTTATCGCATTCATAATCTTTGAGACACATTCCTGCTCCCGGGACAGCACGGTCGCACCCGATACTCCTCTGGAGATCAAGAACGAGCTTTTCGGAGCGAACGATCTCTATTTTGTCGATGCTGATCACGGGTGGATCGTTGGAAGGATGGGTACGGCTGTAGTCACGGATGACGGCGGCTATACCTGGACCTCAGTGCAGATAGACGAACTCGATATCAGGGGAGTCCATTTCTCCGATACGCAGAACGGCTGGCTCGTGGGTCGTGAAGGAAAGCTGTACGTATCCAGTGACGGTGGATACAGATGGGAGAGGCAGATCTTCACGGGATATCCCCAGATGGACGACCTGTTCGAGGTGAGATTCGTAAACTCCTCTGAAGGGTTCATACTCGGGTATCATGGAGTCTTCGTCACCGAGGATGGCGGCGGCGCCTGGGTCAATAACTGGCTCCCGATCGTAGAGTACAGGGGCGCGTGGTCGATGAGCGTGGTCGATGAAGAGAACGCCTATCTGATGGGAAGCAAGTGGACCGACTCTGATCCCGAACTGATCTATTCCACCGGCAACGGCGGCCTGACATGGTCGGCTGTTCCAGGGTCGAACGCCTCGGTCCTGAGAGGTATCGTCACGATAGAGTTCCATGACAAGCAGACCGGCTGGGCGGGCGGCGGCGCAGTAATGAAGACTGTCGACGGCGGACGGACCTGGTCCAGGCAGTTGGAGACAGCCACAATACGCGAGTTCTTCATTCAGGACGCGAACTCGGTCATCGGTGTGGGGAAAACGTCGATACTGCGTACAACGGACGGGGGAGTGACCTGGACAGAAGTCGCACCAGCGGATGAGAGGATCGTCGATCTGCGTGCCGTACACTTCGTCGATGCCGACAACGGCTGGATAGCCGGCTCAGGCAGGGAAGAGATCATCGATGGGCGCTCGGTATCATACACTGTCGTTCTGAGGACGAAAGATGGTGGGGCCACCTGGACTGTAAGGGAGTTCTCTTACGAGACGACCGGCCTGGAGGCGGCCGCTCTGGAAGAGACGGAAGTCCCGATGAACGAGTGACGGAGTCATTATTCCGTTCAAATAAAACTTGACCACAGCATGGTATTCCTATATCCTGACCGCTTCATCGATTGATCTTTGATAGCGAAATGCAGGTATGGAGAGAGCTTACAACAATCTTATCGCTCCGCGACCCGGCAAGCCCGGGTGCGATATCGGAATGCCTTATCTGATGCTTCCCGTCCGGGAAGCATTTTTTTTATTTACGAGAGGTGCAGATTGACTATGACGGTCGAAAGCGATATCCAGTTTCTGATCCAGTTGTCCCAGAAAGAGCTACAGATCATAGAGGCCGGCAGGCTTCTAGAGACTGCCCCGGGCATGATCACCAAACTCGACAAGGAAGTCGAGGAGATGGAATCGAGGTATGCCGAGGCGGAAGCTGAACTCCTGAAATTGAAGAAGGAGAATCTCAGTCTGGAAACCGCTATCAAAGATGACCGCGCGGGTATCCAGGCCAAGAAGAACGAGCAGTTGAAGGTCAAGGACAACAAGGAGTACACGGCCAAGACCAACGAGATACAGTTCCTCGAGAAGAAGATCGACAAGGCCGAGATGCGGATACTCGAGATCATGGAACTGGTAGAAGCCGAAAAGAACGAAGTCGCGGCCGCCACTGAGAAGATAAATACTGAGAAAGAGAACAAGCTTGTCGCCAGGAAGGACTGGGAGGACAGGATCGAGGAGGCAAATGAGGCGCTGGCGAGGCTGAAGGAAGAAAAGGAAAAGACTCTGCCGCTCCTATCCGACAGAGTCAGGACCCGATACTTGCGGATCTTGAAGGGCAAAGGCGATTCCGGGGTAGCGAACCTGATCGGGAACGTGTGCCAGGGATGCTTCACCAGGATACCGCCGCAGCAGGCGCACGAGGTCAGGCGCAACGACGCTATCCGGACCTGCGAGGCGTGCGGACGGATACTGATCTATTTCCCGATCGATGAGGAGCCGGAAGACTGATGAAGAAAAAAAGCCTCAAGAGACTCCTCGAACTTCTCGCGGGCGGGCTTCCCCTTGATAATGCCTGGGAGCAGGCCGGATACCATGCCAGGGCCGAAGCTGAAGAGGCCCTGCAGGAGATGGCCGCCATCCTCGGGGTAGAGATCGATTCGGCAAAGCCTCACCCTGAGCCTATATCGGCCGGAACCGCCGCGAAGACTGTTGATATAACCGGAATGACGATATCCGAACTTATAGTTCACGCCGATGGAGCGTCGAGAGGGAACCCGGGACCCGCCTCCGCAGCGGTCGTGGCGTATGATACCGAGGGTACCGAGCTTACTTCCAGGGCGAAGAGGCTCGGGAAGGCGACCAACAATGTGGCGGAGTACAGCGCATGTATCCTTGCCCTCGAGCTTGCCTCTGATTTCGGCGCGCCGAACGTAACTGTCCGCATGGACAGCGAGCTTGTCGTCAAGCAGATGAAAGGCGAGTACAAGATCAAGAACGAGAATCTCGCCGTACTCGCTGAAAAGGTAAGAGAACTGGCCGC